>JBEKWZ010000814.1:0-2783 GCA_049512555.1 Candidatus Sulfotelmatobacter sp.
GCCCTCACCCTGTTCGACAGCCAGTTCGATCAGACCGCGGCGCAGGATTTGCCGCGGGTCTGAAGCGGAACAAAAAGATTCGAAGATTAGAGATTAAGAGATTTAGGAAACAAAAAATAAGAGATTGAACGATTTAAAAATTAACGATTTGAAGATTAACGATTTAAAGAATTAACGATAACGAAACGAGGCCAGCATGATTCGCGCACTCTACACCGCCGCCAGCGGCATGGTCGCACAGGAACTCAACCTGGACAACATTGCCAACAATCTGGCCAACTCGAGCACGTCCGGCTTTCGCAGCCGGCGGTTGCAGTTCGAAGATCTCATCTATCAGAACCTGATCATGCCCGGGGCCGCGGCCTCGCAACAGACTACCGTAGTCGCGGGATTGCAGGTGGGCCTGGGCACGCGCTCGGCCGCGTCAGAAGTGATTCAGACCCAGGGCGACTTTACCCAGACCGGAAATCCTCTGGATATGACGATCCAGGGTCAGGGCTTTTTTCAGGTGCTGTTGCCCGATGGGCAGACCGCCTACACCCGGTCGGGCGCCTTTCATCTTGACGCCTCCGGCAACCTCGTCACCCAGGATGGCGACCCAGTGCAGCCCAACATCACCATTCCTCAGGGTGCGCTGTCGGTCACGGTGGCGCAGGACGGCACGGTCAGCGTGACTCTGGCCGGTCAGACGGCGGCACAGCAGGTGGGTTCTCTGCAGTTGGCGCTGTTCAACAACCCCGGCGGCCTCAACAGCACCGGCAGCAATCTGTTTCTCGCCACCACCGCCTCCGGCGACGCCATCGTCGGAACTCCCGGAGGCAGCGAGGGCCTAGGGCCGATCGTCCAAGGCATGCTCGAACAGTCGAACGTGAGCGTGGTCGATGAATTCGTCAACATGATTGTGGCGCAACGTTCCTATGAAGCTAGTTCGCGCGTAGTCAACGCCGCCGACCAGATGCTGCAGGACATTAACCAGCTGGGCCGCTAACCATAGTTAATAAAGACGGTTTAACCAGCTAACGAACTTGGTTTCACAAGCGTTAAATCGAAGCAGGGAACAAGCCCCGGTTGCTTTTCATGAAGTCGCTCCTCATCGCCGCCAGTATTGCCGGTTTCTCGCTCGCGGCCGGGATTTCGTCCGGGCACGCGAGTTGCCGGGTCACCGTCGCGGCGAGCGTGGAAGTTTCCGGAGAGTTTTCGCTGGCCGACCTTTTCGGCAGCGGCGGTTGTCCCGAGATGCGGCGGGCGGCCGCCAAGGTGATTCTCGGCAGCGCTCCCTTGGCCGGGAGTAAGCGCGTGCTCGCGGGCAGCGCGGTACGAACCACGCTTCAGAAGCTAGCTGCGCGCCTGCGGGATGCGGGCGAATCCGCCAACATCTTCGTGCCCGAGCGCATCACCGTGCGCCGCGCCGGGTCCCGCGCCTCCTGCGCCGACATTACTCGCGGCCTTCCCCGGACTTCACCGGGCGTGGCCGAGTGTGGCGCCGCCGATCGCGTCTCCCAGGACGCCGCCCTCGAATTCAGCCGGCCCGCCTGGGATCCCGCGCTCGGAAGCTGGCAGCTCTACGCCCGCTGCGTTCATCCCGCTGACTGCGTGCCTTTTGTGGTGCGTCTGCCCGGTAATCAGAATGAGAATGATGAGGATGGCCGAGACGAGACGGGAACTGCCGCTGGCCAGCTTCGCGGCACGATTACTTCCACGATGGCACGAAGTACGAAGGCACGAAGCGCGACTGCCCGAATTACGATGGCCCGGCTGGCCGCCGATTCCCCTCTGTCCTCCGGACTGACCGCGTCGAGCTCACCATCGGCGTTGCCGCTGGTCCGCCCCGGCCAGACCGTCACCCTGCTGTGGGACCGGGACGGAATTCGTCTGGTGGTCCCGGCCGTCTGCCTGGATCGAGGCGCTCCCGGTGAAAAAGTGCGGGCCCGCATGGGGCGCGGGGGCGCGGTGGTGCGCGCCATTGTGGTCAGCGCGGGCATGCTGCGCGCTGCCTCCTGAGGTCTGCCATGGACAGAGTTCTCCCCATATCGATCTCGGGGTTCGGCAAGCGCGTCCTCGCCCTACTCGCTGCGGCCGCACTGGCTTTTTCCCCGGTCGAAGCGCAGGTGAAAAGCAAGAACCACGCCGCGCGGCGCGACGGGCTGTCGGACTACCTGCAGCGAGTTTCCGCCAAGACTCCTGACCCGGTGCTCCCGACTCCCGGAAGCCTCTGGATCGACAGTGGACGGCTGGCCAACATGGTTGCCGACTACAAAGCGTCGCGCGTGGGAGACCTGGTGACTATCAGCGTGTCGCAGAACTTGTCAGCCTCGAGCACGGGCGCCGTGGCCACCAACCGCACCTTCTCGGCCAGTTCCGGAATCACCGCTTTGCCCGGGCAAATCAAGACCACGGGCGTGGCCAATTTGTTTTCGCCGACTTCGGCCCAGGCACTGGCGGGCAAGGGGCAGGCAAGTTCCACGACTTCATTGATCACCACGCTGACCGGACGCGTGGCCGCGGTATTGCCGACCGGAACCCTGGTGGTCGAAGCCGAGCGCCAGATCATGATGAACAACCAGCACGAAACCGTGATTCTCCGCGGACTGGTGCGGCCCGGCGATCTCGATGCCACCAATACCATCGCTTCCAACAGCGTGGGCAATCTGGAAGTGGAAGTGAAAGGCAAGGGTGTGATCAGCGAGGGCACCCGGCCACCCAATGCGGTGGTGAAGTGGATTCTGCGCATCGTTGGTTTTTAACGGAGAAAATTCTTTGGGGGCGGATGAAAAACGATCTTA
>JBEKWZ010000815.1:0-2781 GCA_049512555.1 Candidatus Sulfotelmatobacter sp.
CTTCGGCGCTCGCGAGGAATGACCCAGGTGGGCTTTCCAGAAATGACCCGGCGGATCGGCGGGTGAGGATTCAACGGCGACCTGCGCAATAATGTGAGGGCACCCATGCCACATCCGGGAACGAGCGCTGGATACGTCTTTATCGGTTGGTGTTGTCTTGTGATAGTGGTTTGCATCGTCCTTGCGCTGAAGCCAGCCAGACTTTTCGGCCTCCTTGCCTGGCGAAGGTCCCTCCCGAAAGCACTTGAGAAACGCTGGGTTGTGGCGGCCTATCGCGTTACCGCCGTGGCGATTCTTCTCTGGGTGGTAGGACTGCTAATCGAATTTGGTCGATCATAGACTGGCTGGCGGTTTCGCTGACTCATCGCTCTCGCCACGCCTAATAGACATTTGAGCTAATCTGTTGATTTTGCGTTGAGCCGGAGGTCGACTGCGCCCCGGAGAGGAGTGAGTTTCCCCTCCAGGGCAGGAGCTTCTGGGAGTCATCACCTCCCATGGGCCCTCCCGAGAGTGGTACACAACCGCGCAAAAATCAAGCGGCTGGGCGGCGGCAGCGCCGGTCGCGGACGCCGCGCGCGAGGCGTTGTCTGCTCAAAGGGTGTGAGCAGAGATTTCATCCGCGGCAAGCGCGCCAGCGGTATTGCAGTGAGCATTGCCGAGAAGAAGCGCGGAAGTGGTCACGATGGAAGGCCCAGCAACGATATCGGGAAACCGCGGCGGGCCAAGCAAGACGCAACGGCCAAAGCCAGCGCTACCGGGAGCGCGCCAAAAGCCGGAAACCACGGGAACCAGAAGCGGTTAGCGAGGTCGCGAGGGTAATCACTCAGGAACATTTTTTTCGAGCGCACCTGCGATCGGCCGGGCTGCTACGAGGGCTTCACGCACCAGCGGCGAAGTCCCTTGCAGCGCTTTTGTTGCGCGTCGTGCCGGCGCGCGCTGGAGCGGGCTGTGGAGCGGGAGAGGCGCTGGAAGCAGGCACGCATTTAATCCGGACATATTGATCGCCGGCACAACTCACCAGTACATTCAGCCTGTCTATGCAACTGGAGTTTCATCAGCTCGACCGGCGCTGGGAGCATCTGCGCGTGCGCCATCCGGCACGACAGCGACGGTTGTTGGCCTCGCTGGCCGAATCGGGGCAGCAAACGCCCATCGTGGTGGTCGCGGCCGAAGGCCAGACGGACCGCTACGTGGTCATCGATGGTTACAAGCGGATTGCGGCGCTTGCGCAACTGGGGCGGGACACGGTGGAAGCGGTGGTGTGGCCGATGAACGAGGCCGCGGCCGTGCTCTGCTGGACCGCTCGTTGCGTCTTACCGAACGCGAAACCGCGTTGGAGGTGGGCTGGCTGCTTCAGGAGTTGGAGCAGCGCTTCGGCTACAGCCTGGCGGAGTTGGCGCGACGGTTTGATCGTAGCGTGACATGGGTGTCGCGGCGGCTGGCCTTGGTGGAGTTGTTGCCGGAGGCGATTCAGCAGCAGGTGCGCGAAGGTAAGATCGCGGCGCAGGTGGCTATGAAGTTCCTGGTGCCGGTGGCGCGCCACAGCCTGGACGACTGCCAGCGGATGGCGGCGATCCTCGCCGAGCATCACTGCGATACGCGCGAAGCCAGCCAACTGTATACGGCTTGGCGCCGGGGGTCGGCCGCGATCCGCAAACGCATTCTGGAAGATCCCGCGCTGTTTTTCAAAGCGCAGCGTCAGGAGAAAGCGCCGCCCGGCGCGGGTGCCGAACTGATCCGCGATCTGGAGATGGTCACCGCGATTGTGAACCGCGCGCACCGGCGGCTCGCCGGTGCGGAGGCCGTGGAACTGGATCCCCAGCAAGGTGCCGCGGCGCGGCAACAGATTGAGCGGATTGATAAACAGCTCCAGCGCATCGGCGAAAAACTTCAACCGGAGCAAGCAGCACATGTTGAGCCAAGCACAACGCACCACGATTCTGGAGCTGCACACGCAGGGAGTAGCGAAACGGGAGATCGCGCGTGTGATGGGGATCTCCCGTGTGGCGGTGCGCCGGGTCCTGCGTTCGAACTCAACCGCCGTGCCGGAACTGCAGCGCCCGGAGAAAGCCGAACCTTACCGGCAAAAGATCCTGGAGCTTTTCGACCGGTGCAAGGGGAATCTCGTGCGAGTCCATGAAGAACTGCTGGCGGGCGGCGCGCAGTTGTCGTATGCCGCGTTGACCGCATTTTGCCGGCGGCACGGAATCGGATACCAGCCGCCAGTAGCGGCGGGACAGTATGAGTTTGCGCCGGGCGAGGAACTGCAGCACGACACCTCTCCGCACGAGGTGGAACTAGCTGGCAGGAGGCACAAGGTGCAGACGGCTTCGGCGGTGCTGTGCTACTCGCGGATGTTGTTCTTCCAGTGCTATCCGACGTTCCAGCGCTTCGACTGCAAGGTCTTCCTCACCGATGCCCTGCGTTACATCGGTGGCGCCACGGCCCGCGTGATGATCGACAACACGCATGTGGTCGTGCTACGCGGCAGCGGACGGGAGATGGTGCCGGTGCCGGAGATGGCCGCCTTTGGCGAGCGGTTCGGCTTCGAGTTCGTAGCGCACGCTATCGGTAATGCGAACCGCTCGGGGCGGGTAGAACGGCCCTTCAGCTTCATCGAGGGCAACTTTCTGGCTGGGCGGACCTTCAGCAGTTGGGAGGATCTGAACCAGCGGGCGCGGGAGTGGTGTGACAAGGTCAACTCGACATACAAGAAGCATATCCGCGCCGTGCCACGCGAACTATTCGCGGTCGAGCGGCTGCATCTGAAGCCGCTGCCGG
>JBEKWZ010000816.1:0-2778 GCA_049512555.1 Candidatus Sulfotelmatobacter sp.
CCAACCTGGAAACCCTTTACATCGACGACCGCTTCAATCCTTTTCCCTGGCTCACTCTCTCCGCCGGCATGCGCCCCACCCGTTTCTCAGAAGGAAATTTCGCCGTAACTTCCGCGGCCCCGCCCGTCGACGAGTCCGCCATCCAACCGCGCTTCGGAGCAACCGTCACCGTGCCGCGCCTGCGCTGGACCTTCCGCGCCTTCTATGGACACTACTACCAGGCTCCGCCGATTGAGACCGTTTCCGGCCCCGCGCTGCTCAGCTACACCGGACAGCAAGGCCTGGGATTTGCCACGCTTCCCGGCGAGCGCGATGAAGAACATCAGTTCGGCGTGACCATCCCCTATCGCGGCTGGATCCTCGACGCCGACAACTTCAAGACCAACGTCCACAATTTCCTCGACCACAACAACATCGGCGCCTCCAGCGTCTTCTTCCCCATCAGCGTGTCGCAAGCCGTGATTCGCGGCTGGGAACTCACCCTCCGCTCTCCGCGCTTCGCCCATCGCGGGCAAGTGCACCTCGCCTACTCCAACCAGATCGCCGAAGGCGCCGGCACCATCACTGGCGGCCTCACCGACTTCACGTTTTCTCCCGAACTTAGCCCGCTCGACCACGACCAGCGCAACACCCTTAACGTCGGCGGAGACGTGACCCTCCCCTGGCGCGCCTTCGCTTCCACCAACGTTTACTATGGCTCCGGCTTTAGCAACGCCTTCCCCGGCCAGCCCTATTCCGGCAACTATCTTCCCCAGCACACCAGCTTCGATCTCTCACTCGGCAAAGATTTCGGCGAACGCTTCACCGCATCGCTCACCGCGTTAAATGTAGCCAACCGCCGCGTCGAGTACGACAACAGCCTGACCTTCGGCGGATTCCACTGGAACCTTCCGCGTCAGATTTACGCAGAGCTTCGCTACCGCTTTCACTACTAGGAGAAGATCCAACCCACCTTTACGCAAATTGGCAGGAAAACTGCCCACCCCCGTTTGCCAACCGGGAGAGCCGGCCAGGCACGAGCGTACGCGAAGGAAAGAACAAAAAAAGTTGACCGGCGTGAGCCGTTTGCTCGCGTTTTTGCGCTTTATAAGATGTGCAGCCACCAGAAGGGGCGGCGCAGGCGCTCCGGAGAATCCGGAGTTGCGAGCATGGCGGTGCAGGGGAACTATATGGCCCAGCAGGCGCGACTGGTCTACGTTGAAATCGGTGCCGGCGATCTCAAGGCTTCGATTCGGTTTGCCAACCAGGGCATCCGGGTCATCGCTATCGATCCATTTCCTCCTAATGCTCTGGCTATCCAAGAGCTCGAAGCCGCCGGTGGGATCTTCCTCAGGGGAACGGCCAGCACCGTGAAGATGCCCGCAGAGGACAGGGAGGTGGATCACGTCTTTTCTTATTTCCCTTGGGACGTTCCAGGAGGGGTAGCTGTGATGGGCTCATACACCTTCACTCTGGTTGCGGACGCCGCGAGGCTTCTGAAGGCCAACGGTACAGCGCGGTTTGTTTGCCGGATCAGCGACACAGCCGAGTTTTTGATTGAGCGGGCCAGGGAGCTGGGCCTCAGGACTGATCCCGTCAGGACGAGTACCGCGGGTGAAGCGGCTCCTGGTGCATCGGGGTTTGGCACATCTCTCGCGGCTTTAGACATGCCACCCTTTAGTCCGTTGACTGAAGTGTGGGAGGTCAACATCCGTAAATGACTGATGGACGATTCGGATGCTTCGAATGCCTCAGCAGCATATGGCAGGCCCGACAGACTTAAAAATCAGAGGATCGCCGTCGGACGGATGGTAGCTCCCCAGCCGTCGAAGTCAGCGATTTATACCTTACTCTCGGAGGTGAAAAACCGATGCGGATTCCGGTCGCGATGGTGCGTGCGGCGACAGCCGATCAAGGTTCGGTGTTGGACTCTCAGCTGCGGTCGATAATGGAGGAAGGTTTCGGCGTGAGCCTCGTGCATGTGCGCCTCCATCGCACGCAGGAGAGCCTGGCGGCCAATCGAGCGCTCGGGTCGCTGGCATTCGCGGTCGATGGTCACATCTGTCTTCGACCCGGGTTCGATGCGAGTCTGGGACCAATCTTTCCATTTCTTCTGTGCCATGAACTCGTTCACGTCATACAGAAAGAGCGGGGCAAGACGTGTCGGCATTCGTTCCCTGACCGGGATCTCAGTGCGGACCTTGAAGTAGAGGCCGATCAGGTTGCGCGCCAGATTCTGTCCGGATGTCGAAGTTCGAAGATCACGCCCGATCCGTCTCCTGAGCCGCGGTGCTGGGGTCCAGTCGGGCACTATTACACCGTCTTTTTCGCCGCCATGATGGCCGGGCTATCGTTGGAGGACTGTAAGAGCAACGCCTTCTACGCGCAAATGCCCGACCAAGTCACCGAACTGGACGCGATCCCTACAGGCGAGGACTGGGGAAAGAGACTTCTCCACCACGGAAGCGACTGGAACATCGACCAAATGGTTATCGATCGCAATGTCCAAGTGGGCTTGCACGCTCTTAGCGGATGGGCCGCGGAGGCGGAAACAAGCTACCGCAAGAAGATTCTCGACGGGTTGAAGCCGGGCAGTTTTGAGTTTGGGCTGGCTCTTCACCCTTTTGGCGACAGTTACGCCCACCGAATCCTCAATGGCGGAGAAAGGATGTACAAGGCTCCGGTCGGTCATCTGGTGGAGGCCAATGTGAAGGACGCCACTCTCAGCGACTGGCTCAACGGAGCCCACCGGCCCGACCGAGTCGACCTGCGCCCCAAGCTCTATCGAGAGTACGGCCT
>JBEKWZ010000817.1:0-2777 GCA_049512555.1 Candidatus Sulfotelmatobacter sp.
TCGGAATTTATCCCGCGGTCGATCCGCTGGCTTCGACGTCGCGCATTCTCGATCCGCGCATTGTGGGCCAGGAGCATTACGACGTGGCGCAGACGGTGAAGAAAACTCTGCAGACCTACAAAGATCTGCAGGACATCATCGCTATTCTGGGCATCGACGAGTTGACCGAAGATCAGAAACTGACTGTGGCGCGAGCCCGCAAGATTCAGCGCTTCCTGTCGCAACCGTTTCATGTGGCCGAGCAATTCACCGGCGCTGCGGGACGTTACGTGAAAATTGCCGACACGGTCAAGGGTTTCAAGGCGATCGTGGAAGGCAAGTACGACGATATCCCCGAGCAGGCGTTTTATATGAAGGGGCCGATCGAGGAAGTGCTGGAAGCGGCGGAGAAGATGAAGGTGGCAGCGTAGAGACGTTGCTCGCAACGTCTTTGCCGACCGAGGCAGGTGTGCATGTGGCGAGAGAGACGTAGCCTGCTACGTCTCTACGAATGACTGAGTGATGGCTGATACATTCCAACTCGAGATCGTCACGCCGGAAAAGAAAGTTGTGGCCACGACGGCGGAAGAAGTTCAGATTCCCGGCAAGAACGGGTATCTGGGCATTCTGCCCGGGCACGCGCCGCTGATCACGGAACTCGCGGTCGGCGAGATTACATTCCGCGACGCGTCTGGGTCGAACGAGCAGCGTCTGGCCGTGGCCTGGGGATTCGCGGAAGTATTGCCGGATAAAGTGACGATTCTGGCGGAGACGGCTGAGCGGCCGTCGGAGATTGATGTGACGCGCGCGCGCGAGGCCAAAACCCGTGCCGAAGAACGCTTAGCGAGCGGCGACACGACCGTCGATGTCGAGCGTGCTCTCGACGCGCTACAACGCGCCGACACCCGGATCGAAGTCGCCGGGAAAAAATAAGTGCAAAACTGAAAATGTGCTGCTCCGCGGCTTACAATTGGGCCGCTTGCTCATTAGAGGAGATGGCACCATGAAATTTCCCTCAGCCCTTCTTGTTTTGCTTCTCTCCATTCTTTGTGGTCTGGCGTCCTCGCAGCAGGGCGCGCCAGCGCAGGCACCACAGGCGGCGCCCGCGCAGGCCCCCGCTCCGCAACGGCCGTCGTGGCTGGTGACTCCGGAAGTCCACCCGGACAACAGTGTGACCTTCCGCTTCCTCGCTCCGAACGCGCAGGAAGTGAAGCTGGCGCGTGCCGGCACCGATCCGGTGGCGATGCAGAAAGACGATCAGGGCGTGTGGAACTTGACCACGCCCCCGCTCGCTCCCGACTACTACGGATACTCCATCCTCGTCGACGGCGTGCGCATGCTCGATCCCTACAACGCTCTGCTGGTGCCGAACTTGCTCTCCACGTCGAACGCGGTGCATGTTCCCGGCCCGGGGCTGCCATGGGAAGTCAGCGACGTTCCGCGCGGAGAAGTCCATCATCACTTCTACAAGTCTGCAGTGGCCGACGATGAGCGCGACTTTTACGTCTACACTCCGCCGGGCTACGATTCCACGTCGAAAAAAACTTATCCCGTTCTCTATCTGTTGCACGGCTTCAGCGACGACGCCAGCGGATGGACGGCGGTTGGATTCGCCAACGTGATCCTCGACAACCTGATCGCGCAAGGGAAGGTCAAGCCGATGATCGTCGTAATGCCGCTCGGCTACGGCACCATGGAAGTGGTGCGCGCCGGTTGGGGAGGGCTCTCGAATCATCCCGAGGTGCGCGAGGAGAGTTTTCGGAAATTTCGCGACGCTCTTTTGACCGAAGTCATGCCCAAGGTGGAGAGCGAATACCGCGTGACCAAAGATCGCGGCTCGCGAGCCATCGCCGGGCTTTCGATGGGAGGCGCCGAATCACTCAGGGTCGGATTAAACGGCCTCGACAAGTTCGCGTGGATCGGCGCGTTTAGTGCGGGCGGAGTGCCTGACGGATTTGAAAAGGATTTTCCAGGCCTCGACGCCAAGGCGAACCAGCAGATTCGTCTGCTGTGGATAGCGTGCGGCACAGAAGACCGCCTCATCACGCCCAACCGCAACCTGCGAGAATGGCTGAAGACCAAGGGCGTGCAGCACACCGATATTGAAACTTCCGGGATGCATACCTGGATGGTGTGGCGGCGGAATCTGGCGGAGTTTACGGCGTTGCTGTTTAGATAGCGCCGCCAAAACATCCTGTAGAGACGTTGCTTGCAACGTCTTGCCAGCGTTACCGACGCTGTCGGCAGAGGCGTAGCAAGCTACGTCTCTACGAATTGATTAATTCCAGAAGATCACGGCACGTTGACGTGGTCGCGGCTCTCGGCCGGCACGTAGTTCACGGCGGCAGTGCGCTCCAGTTTATCCCAGGCAAACTTGCGGCCTTCCAGGGCCCGCTTCAGCGTTTTGAACAACACGATCGAAAATAGCTGGCGATAGGCGAAGCGCTGCAGCCAGACCTGGCTGAGCAGCCACACGTCTTCTTTATCGTCGGGACGGCGGCGCTCGAGCGCGAAGGCCAGCGCCGAGGCCAGAAAGTCAATCACCAGAAATACGAAGAAGAACGCCACCAGCTTATGGAAGCTCGATGGATCCGTGGAATCGGGATGAAAGTGTTTCTGAATGAAATACCAGATGGAACCGATGGCGAACATGATGTCGATGAGCGGGGACACCAGCGGCAATAGAATCTGGAAGATCACAATGTTTGGCAGAGCGACAAAACCAAGCGCGCCTTTGCGCGCAAAAACTCCGCTATGTTTGTACACGGCTTGCAAAATTCCGAAGGACCAACGGAAAC
>JBEKWZ010000818.1:0-2775 GCA_049512555.1 Candidatus Sulfotelmatobacter sp.
GCAGTACATCTATGATGAGAATCTGAAGGTGGCCACCGACGCCCGCTACGCGGAATACAAGGATTTCGACGGGGTCAGCTTTCCGTCGCGCATCCAGATTTCGCGTCCGCAGGAAGAGTTCGACATTACGCTGAACATGCTGAAGGTGGATATTAACCAGATGCTAACCGACGATCAGTTCCAGCTGGAGCAGCCGCCGGGGGCGGACGTGCAGCATCTTGACCGGCCGCAATCGACGCTGGTCGTGCCAGTGGGGCAGAGGCAGTAACGGCATTCAGTAGTCGGCACTCAGAGTCAAAATCCCCGCCCTGTCGCAAAGGAAGCGACAAGGATGGGCACCCGTTCTATCCGGATTCTTATGATGAACAAAATGGTGGTGGCCAACCTGGTGCACCGGCCGACGCGGTCGTTTATCGCGATGAGTGCGATTGCGCTGGAAGTCACGATGATTCTGCTGGTGGTGGCGCTGTTCTACGGGCTGCTGAACGGCTCGAAGGATAGCCAAATGGGGACCGGGGCCGACTTGATGGTGATGCCGCCGGGTGCGTCTTCGATTATCGGCCTATCGGGCGCGCCCATCCCTATCAAGGTGGGCGACAAGCTTCGCCAAATACCGCATGTCGAGTCGGCAGTTCCGGCGGTCTGGTGGTTTACTTCCAAGCCGCTCGAAATTATTTACGGCATCGACGTTGCCAGCTACGACACTCTGCCTCCCAAATTCGACTATCTCTCCGGCGGGCCGTTTCAAGGACCATACGACGTCATCGTCGACGATTATTTTGCCGGCATGAACCACAAGAAAGTCGGGGACACGATCGAAATCCTGAGCAAGGACTTTCGCATCTCCGGCATCGTTCCCCACGGAAAAGGCTGTCGCAAGTGCCTGCCCATCACCACGCTACAGGAGTTGGTCAGCGCCGAAAACCACGCATCCGTGTTCTACATAAAAGTGGACGATCCCGCCAACGTCGATCAGGTGGAAAAAGCCATCGAGGCGATACCCGGCATGGAGAAATATTCTGTTCGCTCCATGCAGGAATTTCTTTCGACGATGACGCCCGACAACCTGCCGGGGTTCGATCTGGCCATCAAGGTTGTGATCGGTGTGGCCGTGGTGGTCGGGTTCCTGGTGATCTTTCAATCGATGTACACGGCGGTGATGGAGCGGACGCGCGAGATTGGAATCTTGAAGTCGATCGGCGCGTCGAAGTGGTACATCGTGAACGTGGTGCTGCGGGAAACTCTGCTGCTGGCGGCGGCGGGGATTGTCGCGGGGATCATTATCAGCCTGGTGACGCGCCACGCCATCATGTACGAAAAGCCCGTCCTGCGCCTGTTCTGGAGCAACGAGTGGGTGCTGCGCGCGGCGGTGATTGCGGTAGTGGGCGCGCTTGCCGGGGCCCTGTATCCGGCGTTCAAGGCCGCGCAACGCGACCCGATTGATGCGCTGGCGTACGAGTAGGGGCGAGCTTCTTCGGGGACGCCGGGGCTGAAGCCCCAATTTTTCTGCTGCTTTACGCGGCGCTAAAGCGCCGCTCTTCCACCTTACGCGACGCTGAAGCGCCGGTCTTCCACCTTACGCGACGCTAAAGTGCCGCTTTTCACCTTGCGCTGCCGCTTCACGCGTCGCTTTTCCACACACTGCTTGTCCGCTGGCTAGTTTTCCGAATTCAGTCCGGCTTGGCGGAGCATGGTGCGCAGGGCGCGTTCGCCGGCGGCACCGCGTTGTTCGTCGGCGATGTTGCCGTCGCGGTCGATCACCACGTAGATGGGATAGACCTGGGCGTTGTACATGGCGGCCAGGTTCGTGTCTTTAGTGAGGACGATGGGGACCGCGCGCAGGTGGTCGGCCAGATACTTCTTCACTTTCTGATCGGGTTCGAGGACGTTGACCGCGAGCACGATCAGGCCTTTGCCGCTGAACTCCCGGGCGATGTTGTCGACCATCGCCGCTTCCTGGTCGCAGTATTTGCACCATGTAGTCCAGAACTCGAATAGGACGACTTTGCCTTTGATGGAGTCGTTGTTGAACTGCTCGCCAGTCGTGGTTTTAGCATGGAAGCGCGGGGCAGGCTGGCCGATCTCATCGCCACCGAATGCAGCGCAAGTGATGACGATAAGTAAGATCGCCGCGAAGCGGAAAGTGGCGTGGCGCGCCATGACGCAGGAATGGTAGCACGACTGCCCGGCCAGTTGTTCATTGCTTTTTCTTGGTGGGTTTTGGTTTCAGCATTTTCGCGTATTCGTAACTGGCGTCGAGATACTTCTGCAATTCTTTTGTGTTTTCGAGCAGGCTGTCGGGAACGGCGACGTACTCCTGCATCACGGCGCCGTAGGCTTCGAATAAACTCGTTTTGTACTTCTTCAGGAATTTCTCGCGCTCGGCCTCGGGCAGGCGAATCGCCAGCCTGGACTGATGCAACAGCGTGAACATGTTTCCGTTCAGTGAAGTGTAGGGGTTTGCGTCTCCCTTGCGCACGATGCTCGGATTGGTGGAGATCAGCTGGTCGTAGAGGGCCACGGCGCCAGTCGCGGCGGCTTTCTTCTGGGGTGGCATGGCGGACTTCTCTGTGATAGCCGGCGGGTGTGGCCCCGCCGGCCATCTTGCAAGTGTCGGCGCAATACAGGCACCGATGCATCCGGGAAATGCTACTGCGGTCCGAAGTACTGCACGTGAACGTAGGTGCCCAGCCGCGGGTTGTAGGCGAGATACCAGCCGTCATGGTCGGGATCTTCGTAGATCACGACCTGGTCGCTGTCCCAGAGCCAGTCCGC
>JBEKWZ010000819.1:0-2769 GCA_049512555.1 Candidatus Sulfotelmatobacter sp.
CGCGCTGTTTACGCAAGTCGCCGGTCGAGCGGTTCCAGACCATGAGCGACGTTCGGGCCGCGCTTGAAAAAGCAATCACGACTCGGGGAGAGAAGACGCCGTCCATCGCCGTGCTGCCGTTCGCGAACATGGGCGGCGACCGGGACAACGAATACTTCAGCGACGGCCTCGCCGAGGAGATCATCAATTTCCTGGCGCAGATTCCCGGTCTGAAAGTGACTGCGCGCACCTCCGCGTTCGCTTTCAAGGGCAAGACCGAGGACATTCGCAAGATCGCCGAAACCCTGGGCGTCGCGGCCATTCTCGAAGGCAGCGTGCGGCGTTCCGGCAATCGCCTCCGGGTCACGGCGCAGCTTATCAATGCTCGGGATGGCTATCATCTCTGGTCGCAGCGCTATGACCGTCAGATGGCGGATCTGTTCGACTTGCAGGACGAGATCGCGCAGTCGATCGCGTCCGCGCTGCACGTGAAGCTTTCCGGAACACCAGCACCGAACAAACCGAGCCTGCCCGCGTACGAGGCCCTGTTGAAGGCGCGTTACTACTATGGAACTTTTCGTCCGGACCTGCTTCCGCAGGCCAAGGAATGCTTCGAGCAGGCGATCGCGCTGGATCCAAAATTCACCCTGGCCCGCTGCGAGTACGGAAATTATTTCTGGGGCATGGCCCTGGCGGGAGCGCTGCCGGCCAATCAAGCCTTGCCCCTGATACGCTCCATCGCGGAGAAGGCGCTGGCCCTGGACGCATCTCTTTCTGACGCGCACGCGATGTCAGGCATGGTCGCAGCCTGCCTCGAATACGACTGGAAAGAAGCGGAGCGGCGCTTCCGTCTGGCGCTATCTCGCGATCCCGTTCCGAGCAATGTGCGCCTCTATTACTCCCTTTACCTTCTGCTCATCGGCCGGACGGTTGAAGCCGTTCAGCAGACGGAGCGCGGACTGCAGGAAGATCCGCTGAATCTTCTTCTACGAAATAACCGCGCTGCCTACCTGTCCGCGACCGGCCGCGATGCGGAAGCTGCCGAGGGACTTCGTGAGGTTCTGGAACTCAATCCGACCATGGTCCTTTCACAGTTAGCTCTGGCCGGTCTGCATGCGTCGCGCGGGGAGTTCGATCAAGCAATGGAGCTTTGCAAAAGAGCGTACACCGCCGCTCCTCTGCCCAGTGCGATCGGGTGGCTCGCCGGGCTCCTGCAGCGCAGCGGAGATACGCGCGCGGCGGAGGAACTACTCCGGAAGCTCCAACCCAGAGATGCGTTCGGCGTTCCCCGGGCTCTGTCCGTTTACCACTGGATCCTCCGGGAATTCGACGCGCAGGCGGAATGGTTGGAGAAGGCCATCGACCAGCACGATCCTTACGGTCTCATATACCTGAGAATTTGGTACGGAAGGGAACTGCGCTCCACTCCACACTGGGCGAGGCTGATGCGGAAACTCAATCTGCCAGAATCGTAATGACCGCCACCATTCCCGCGCCGCTCCCTGTGTGCGGCTGGTACTTTTCAGGTACGTCCGTAACTTTTAAACGCCGATCCTGTCTACTAACTTAAGCGCCAGGGACGCTTTCGGGGAGGACTGGGTTATGGGCAATCGTCGTTGGCTTTGGATAGGCGCGACTCTACTGCTAGTGGGCGCAATCTTTTGGGGAGTGGGCCAGGCCGTCAACCCGAGCAGCGGGGACACGGAGTTCAAGAAAACACTGGAATCGATCAAGCAGGTCAAGAGCTTTCGCGGCGCGTATATCGAGAGCGCGTCGGGCTCGCAGCATTCGGAGAAGCTGTGGGAAGTGGATTGCAACCAGGTGATTGTCCACCAGCAGTCTCACGATTCGCAGAGCAGCAGTGATTCTCCTTTCGAGATGAAAGAAGACGAGTTACTGGTGGGCGAACAGAGGTACACGCGTGACAGCGACGGATCCTGGGAGAACCGAGGGTACGCAGGCGAGCGCTATTCGGCCAAGTGGTATTGCGACAACCTGGCGCGAGGCACGGTTCGCGATCTGTTGCCTGATATGTACACCATGGTCAGCCATGCCATGACTGAAAAGGGCGACAAGAAGACGGTCAACGGCGTTCGCTGCCAGGAATGGAAGTTCGCCGTAAGGACCGCCGTCCTTGCCGAGGACGGTTCGATGTGCATCGGCCTGGACGACCACCTGCCGTACGAGATGACTACGAAAAACGGCGGCCACTATTCCTATTCCGATTACAACCGCCCCATCCAATTCGAGGCCCCTGCAGCCGTCCTGCAACCGGCTAGTTCGACGGGCGGTTCGAACTGAGCCGGCCCCGAGGCTCCGATTGGATTCGCGTCTACCCGACGCCTCCCCAGCGTTGAGACTCGCGGAGCAAAGCGTGCTGTACATCCCATTTAAAACGTTTTATATTGGCATTCCTGCGCGATCATGGCAGAGCACGCAGCCCGGAGGCTGATGTGACTTTCCGTTTTTCGAATCTCCTTCCACTTCTGCTTATATGTCTCGCATCGGCTTGGGCGCAGGACACGGCCTTTGTTCCGGGGGGCGCGGGATGGGATTCCGAGTGGCAACAGATTGCCGGGCCCAAATGCCTGGACACGAAGGAAGCGTGGGAAGGCGGTTCGAGCGACTGCACGCCGGCAGATCACGACAATTGGCTCGCCGATCTCAAGCACTGGCGCGCCGAACGGCTCATCCGCATCGGCTATAACGACTCCCGTTATGACTTGCCGGCGCTGAAATGGACGCAATCCAGTTTCATGCAGCCCCAGATGATGGTCGAGGACCGCTATT
>JBEKWZ010000820.1:0-2768 GCA_049512555.1 Candidatus Sulfotelmatobacter sp.
ACAACCTGAAAGAGCACGACGCGTATCACGCCAAACACCCCAAGCAGCCCAGTGTGGGCTCGGAAACGGCCAGCACGGTTTCGACGCGCGGAATTTATTCGACTGACAAGTTGCGCAACTGGGTCAGCGCCTATGACCTGAATCATACGGATTGGTCCCAACTGGCGGAAGAATGGTGGAAATTCTACGCGGCGCGCGAATGGCTGTCGGGGGGATTTGCCTGGACTGGCTTCGATTATCGCGGCGAGCCGACTCCTTATGCCTGGCCGTCGATCAACTCGCAGTTCGGCATCGTCGACATGTGCGGCTTTCCAAAAGATAATTTTTATTACTACAAAGCGTGGTGGGGATCGGACCCCGTCCTGCACCTGTTGCCGCACTGGAATTGGGCCGGGCGCGTGGGCGAACCGATTCCGGTGTGGGTGCATTCGAATCTCGATTCCGTCGAACTTTTCCTGAACGGCAAGAGCCAGGGCTCGAAAAAAGTGGAACCGCTCACGCATTTGGAATGGAATGTGAAATATGAAACAGGCGTGCTCGAAGCGCGCGGCACAAAAGACGGCAAAGTCGTGCTGACCGAAAAGCGCGAGACCACGGGCGGACCGGAATCGATCCGGCTCACCACCGACCGAACCGAGATCAACGCCGACGGCGAAGACGTCGCAATCCTGCGCGTGCAAGTGCTCGACAAAGAGGGCCGCGCCATTCCGACCGCCGGCAACCTGATCAGCTTCAAAGTGACTGGCGAGGGCGCGTTGATCGGCGTGGGCAACGGCGATCCCAATTGCCAGGAGTCCGACAAAGAGCCAAAGCGTAGCCTGTTCAACGGCCTCGCGCAGGTCATCGTGCAGGCCAGCAAGACTCCCGGGACAATCACGGTAGAAGCTTATACCGAGCCCTATCCGCGGCCGAAGTTACCGTCGACGCAGGTTACCATCTCGACGAAGAAAATCGAACTGCGGCCAACGGTGGCGTAGCGTAGGCAACTCCTGCGCCCGTTTATTCATTTGACGCGCGACGAATTGCGGTGTATCTGTATGGCTCGCCGCTATGTCGAAGTGCATTGTTTTAGTCTTACTGCTCCTGGTGGCCGCGCCGGCCTCGGCGCGGGACAAGGCTGAGACCTGGACAGAAGTGCGCAGCTCACACTTTGTGGTGGTCACCAACTCCAACGAAAAGCAAGGCCGTCGCATCGCCGATCAATTCGAGCGCATGCGAGAGGTCTTTCACGCCGCGTTTCCGAAGCTGCAGATCGATCCCGGCGCGCCCATCATCGTACTGGCCATCAAGGACGAAAAGGATTTTAAAGCGCTCGAACCGCAGGCATATCTGGCTAAGGGATCGCTGCAGCTGGGTGGGCTTTTCCTGCGGGCTCCCGACAAGAATTATGTTTTGATGCGGCTCGACGCCGAGGGCGAGCATCCTTACTCGGTCGTGTATCACGAATACACCCATCTGCTCGTGGGTAAGGCAGCGGAGTGGATGCCGTTGTGGATGAACGAAGGCTTGGCTGAGTTCTACCAAAACACGGAGATCCGCGACAAAGATGCGTTGCTGGGTGAACCGAGCAGAGACGACATCATGCTGCTGCGGCAGACCCGGCTGCTTCCGCTGGCGACCCTGTTCACCGTCGATCAGAAATCACCCTATTACCACGAGGAGAACAAAGGGTCGATTTTTTACGCAGAGTCGTGGGCCCTGGTGCATTACATCGAAGTCAAAGACAATCAAGACAAAGGTTCGCGGCTGACCCAGTATTCGGACCTTCTGATTCAGAAAGTCGACCCGGTTACCGCCGCCACGCGCGCCTTCGGCGATCTGAAGCAATTGCAGTCGGCTCTGGAAACCTATATCCATCAAGCCGCGTTCAATTATTTCAAGATGGCAACAACCGCGGAGGTCGACGATTCGGGTTTCAAAGTGGCAGTGATGACGCCGGGGCAGGCGGACGCGGTTCGCGCCGACTTCCTGGCCTACAACGAAAGAACCGCCGATGCGCGGGCCCTGATCGATCAGGTCCTGCAGGAAGACCCGAACAACGTTCAGGCGCAGGAAACTCTGGGCTTCCTGGAACTTCAGCAGCACCATCTGGACCAAGCTCGCGAGCGCTATGCGCAGGCCGTGCAACTCGATTCCCAGAGTTACCTGGCTCACTACTACTATGCTGCCATTTCCATGATGAGTTCGGTGGCTCCATCGGACGAGGCGCAGATCGAGAACAGCCTGCGAGCTTCCATAAAATTAAATCCTTCTTTCGCGCCTTCCTACGACCGACTGGCCGCCTTTCTGGGATCGCATCGCCGCAATCTCGAAGAGGCGCGGATGATGGGATTAACGGCCGTGTCTCTCGACCCGGGCAACGCCGGTTACCGCATTAATGTCGCCAATGCTCTGCTGGCCATGGGGCAGGGAGAAAATGCGATCAAGGTGCTCGACAACGCCGCCAAACTGGCAAAATCCCCGGAGGAAATTCAGACCATCGACATCCTTCTTATGAGCGCCAAGGAATACGTCGCGGCGCAACAACGAATCGCAACCCGCCGCCAGGAGATCAGCGATGAAGAGTCGGATGAGGAAAAAACCGATTCGTCGACGGATATACCGCGTCTCGCCCCTCGAAAACAATTTGTCCCCAGCGGACCTCACCATTTCCTAGTAGGCGTGCTGAACGGGGTTAACTGTGACTCTCCCAACCTGGACCTGACCATCACCTCCGGCACCAAGAAGCTCACGCTGCACAGCGACAATTACTACAAGATTTTATTCAG
>JBEKWZ010000821.1:0-2765 GCA_049512555.1 Candidatus Sulfotelmatobacter sp.
GACGCCAAGCTGAATCTGGAGCGGTACACGGCGCTGATTCCATCGGGCAGCATTGCGCAGCAGCAAGTCGACACGCAGAAGGCGCTCGTTGACCAACTAGATGGCACCGTGCGCACGGATCAGGCGCAGATCGAAACGGCCAAACTGAACATCGTCTACTGCCACATTACGGCACCGTTCAGCGGGCGCGTCGGGCTGCGGCAAGTCGATCCAGGAAACATCATTCACGCGACGGATACCAATCCCATGCTGATTTTGACGCAGCTGCAGCCGATTGCTGTGATCTTCACCCTGACCGAGGATGTGCTGCCGAATGTGTCGCGGCATATGCAGCAGGGTAAGCTCGAGGTCGACGCGTTCAGCCGCGACGATCAGACCAAGCTGGGTACGGGCAAGTTGCTGACCATTGACAATGAGATTGATCCGACGACCGGAACGGCAAAGCTCAAAGCGGTTTTCGAAAACAAAGACAGTCAGCTCTGGCCGAACCAGTTCGTCAACGCCAGCCTGCTGTTGGAGACGCGGAAGAACAGCACGGTGGTTCCGACGGCGGCCATTTTGCGCGGCCCGCAGGGCACATTCGTTTATGCGGTAAACCCCGACAAGACGGTGCAGGATAAAGTTGTCACCGTATCGCTCACGCAGGGAGACACCACCGTGATCACAAGCGGACTGAATCCCGGGGATACGGTGGTCACCGACGGGCAGGACAAGCTGCAACGAGGCAGCTTGATTAGTGTGCGCAATGCGACTCCGAGCAGCGGCGCGAACGACGGGCGCGGCGTGTCACCGATCCATCGCGCGGACATGCCAGCCTCTGGAACACCAGGTTCGGAAACGTCTGGTTCGGAAACGTCTGGTTCGGAAACGTCTGGTTCGGAAAAATCAGGTTCAGAAGCGTCCGGTTCAGGAACATCAGGTTCATGAGTCCCTCGCGGTTATTCATTCTTCGTCCGGTCGCGACCACGTTGCTTATGGTGGGCGTGCTGCTGGTGGGCTGGGTTGCATTCACGCAACTGCCCGTGTCGGCGCTGCCGGAGGTTGACTATCCGACCATTCAGGTCGTTACGTTCTATCCGGGAGCCGATCCGGATGTGATGGCTTCGTCGGTTACGTCTCCGCTGGAGCGGCAGTTCGGCCAGGTGCCGGGCCTGAGCCAGATGACTTCGACCAGTTCGTTTGGCAGTTCGGTGATCACGCTGCAGTTCGGCCTCGATCAGAACATTGACGTGGAAGAACAGCAGGTGCAGGCGGCCATTAACTCCGGATCCACGTACCTGCCGGTGGACCTGCCGAATCCTCCGATCTACAACAAGGTGAATCCGGCGGACGCGCCGATTCTCACGCTGGCTCTGACTTCGGATTCGCTGCCTTTGTCGAAGGTGGAGGATCTGGCGGATACTTCGCTGGCGCAGAAGATCTCGCAACTGCCCGGCGTGGGGCTGGTTTCGATCAGTGGCGGGCAGAAGCCGGCGGTGCGCATTCAGGCCAACCCAACCGCGCTGGCTTCCTACGGGCTCAGTCTGGAGGACCTGCGCGCGGCGCTGGCCCAGGCCAACGTGGATCAGGCCAAGGGCGTGATCGATGGCCAGCGGCAGTCCTACACCATTGGTGCCAACGACCAGCTTTTTTCCAGCGACCAGTACAAGCCGATCGTGATCGCCTATCACAACGGCGCGCCGGTCAGGGTCAGCGATATCGCGAACGTCATCGACGGGACGGAGAACACGCGGCTGGCCGCGTGGATGAATCTGACGCCGGCGGTGATCGTCAACATTCAGCGGCAGCCGGGCGCGAACATCATTAGCGTTGTTGACCGCATCAAGAAACTACTGCCCCAGTTGCAGGCGTCACTGCCCACGGCCGTCAAGGTGCAGATTCTTACCGACCGGACCACGACCATCCGCGCCTCCGTCAAGGATGTGTATTTTGAGCTGGGGCTGGCAATCGTGCTGGTCATTCTGGTGGTCTTCCTGTTCCTGCGGAATCTTGCCGCGACGGCGATTCCGAGCGTCGCCGTGCCTCTGTCGCTGATCGGAACGTTCGGAGTGATGTATCTGCTGGGCTACAGCCTGAACAATCTGACACTGATGGCGCTGACCATTTCGACGGGCTTCGTGGTGGATGACGCCATCGTCATGATCGAGAACATCGTCCGCTATATCGAGCAGGGCGAGCCGGCCTTGCGGGCCGCGCTGCGCGGCGCCGAGCAGATTGGTTTCACCATCGTTTCGCTGACCATTTCGCTGATCGCCGTGCTGATTCCGCTGCTCTTCATGGGCGATATCGTGGGCCGCCTTTTCCGCGAATTTGCGGTCACCTTGAGCGTCACCATTCTGGTCTCGGCGATCGTTTCGCTGACCCTCACCCCCATGATGTGCTCGAAGTTGCTCAAGCACACCCCCGAAGCCGGGCAAGGCCGTTTGTACCGCGCCTCCGAGCGCGCTTTTGAGGCCGTCATCGCGGGCTACGGGAAGACCCTGCGGTTCGTGCTCCGCTGGCAAACTGTCACATTGCTGGTGGCCGTGGGCACCCTGGCCCTGACCATCTACATGTTCGAAAAAATTCCCAAAGGCTTCTTTCCTATCCAGGACACCGGCGTGATTCAGGGCGTCTCGGAAGCCTCGCAGACGGCTTCCTTTCAGGAAATGTCCAGCCTGCAACAGAAGCTCACCAAAATCATCCTCACCGATCCCGCGGTTGACAGCCTTTCCTCGTTCATCGGCATCGATGGCACCAATACCACGCTCAACAGCGGCCGCATC
>JBEKWZ010000822.1:0-2765 GCA_049512555.1 Candidatus Sulfotelmatobacter sp.
CCGATCATCGTGGAAGACCCGAACTTTCCCGGCATGCAGCAATTTCCGCATTCCTTTGTGCTCCGCGACGAGATTTATCAGATGACAAATTATTCGCGGGACCGAGTGCGCGTGTTAATGCGCCTTGACGCAAGCAAGCTCGAGATGACAAACAAGAATGTCCACCGCACCGATGGCGACTTTGCGGTAACCTGGGCCAAGATGTATGGCAAAGGACGGGTCTATTACACGACGCTGGGTCACGTGGAAGCGAACTGGGACAAGCCGGAATTTCAGCAGATGATTACAGAGGCCATCCAATGGGCCATGGGGTTGAAAAATGGGGACGTAACGCCTCGTGCGTTGCCGCGAAATTAGCGGCGCCCAGGCTACACTACAACTCAAGAGATAATCCATGATCCCCACGGCCCCAATTACCAGAAGAAGTTTTGTGAAGACGCTGGGCGCAGGCCTGGCGGCAACCGCGGTTCCATCGCAGCCTTCGAGGGCCCTGAAGATAGGCATTGGCACCTACAGCTATCACAACCTCTCCATGGACCAAATGATCGTCCAGTTGAACGCACTAAAGATCCTGGAAATCGAAATGTCGCGCGGCGAGTTTATGCTCATGAATCATCCCACCGAAGATCTGTTTCGTTCGGCTCGGACGAAATTCGATGGCGCGGGAATTCGCTGTGTCTCTTATTACACGGCAACCATCAAAGAAGATGCCGACCTCGAAAACGCCATCCGCTTTGCCAACATCCTGGGAGCGCGCAACGTTACCGGCGATGCGACCGGCCCCATCTTGAATCGAATCGACCAGCGCTTTACGCAGGAACACTTGACCTTCGGCATCCATAACCATTACTTCAAAGGCGAGAAGTTTGCCTATGAGGGTCCTGAAGACGTTCTGACCGCCCTGCAAGGGCTTTCGAACTCGGTTGGCGCCACAGCGGATGTAGGACACTTCGCATCCTGCGGTCACGATCCCGTGGACGCCGTCCGCAAATTGTCGCTGCGTCTGAAGCTGGTACACCTCAAAGACATTCAAGCCGTGGACGGGGAAGTCAATGTGCTGCTCGGAACCGGGATCGCCAAGATTCCCGAAGTGATGAAGGAACTGCGCCGGCAGAAGTTCGCCGGACTCGTCGCAGTGGAATACGAAAAAGAAGGTGACGTCAACGAGGACATGCGGCAAGATCTGGAATTCGCGCGCCGACTGACCTAGCTGAAAGGGCTAGCATGGGGGGCGTGTCATCCGGTACCATCTCACTCCGGGGTGGTCAAACAAGAAAGAAGATTGTCCTGGGCCCGCACCGCGCGCTACTTCATTCATGCGAACCAATCGCAAGCGTTTCCGTCTCGGCGTATTCGCGCTGCTCGCACTTCTGTGTGTTCCGGTCCTCTTCGCGAAAAACAGTACCTACGTGGTAGTGCTCCCCGTCGCCAATATGTACTCACACCCGACCGATCAGTCAGACGTTGTCTCGCAGGCGATTTACGGCAGCAATGTAACTCTGCTGACCGCTCGCGGCGAATGGTGTCGCATCCAAACCGCCGACCACTACAAGGGATGGGTCCCCAGCCGGCATATCCGCCTGGCTCAGGTGGGCGTCGGATATTCCACCACCGGACCAAGCATCCGGATCGAAAGTCTTTTCGCCAATATCTATCGCGAGCCCGATGTCACCCGCCACAAGCCCGTCATCACCGTTCCGTTCGAAACCCGCCTGGAACTGATCCCAGACGAGACCCTACCCGGCGGGCAGAAAACTACCGACAAAAAAGCTGAAGAAAAGAAAACCAATGCTCAGCCAGCCGGAGCCAAGCCAGCCGAAGCGAAGAACGCCGGAGCCACAGGAAGTGCGGACAGGAAAACCGCAACCAAGACCGCCGCAGCGAAGACCGCCGGAGCGAAGACGGCCGAAGCAAATCGCCATCACGATGGCTGGCTCCAGGTGCGCCTTCCCGGCAAGACCGTCGCCTGGATCCAGTCAAGCGACGTTGTCGCAGATGCGAAGCCGCTGCCCATCGCCGATTCCATTGAACTCGCGAAGCGCTTCCTCGGCCTGCCCTATCTGTGGGGAGGGACTTCGAGCTTCGGCTTCGACTGCTCCGGCTTCACGCAAATGCTGCTGCGTGCCCGCGGCTTCAACATGCCGCGCGATGCCGACCAGCAAGCCGCATGGAGCGGCCTGATCGCGGTCGAGCGCAACGACCTGCAGGCCGGCGACCTGCTCTTTTTCGGGTCGTCGCCGCGCAACATCACCCACACCGGAATGTACGTCGGCGACGGCCAGTTCATTCACGCGAGCACCAACGGACGTCCGGTCGTCCAGATCGGCCGCCTCGACGATCAGCCCTGGACGCGTCTTCTCGTCGCCAGCCGCCGGACGAAATAATCCTCATGCCGCAAACTCTCGACGCACTGCTCACCGGCCTCGAAGCCGCCAAAGGCCGATTCGGACCGGGCGCAGCCGCGAAAACAAAAAGCTTGCTCGGTCAACTCGCGCGTTGCAGCTTTCGCGATGCCAAATCGCTCATTCGCTTTCACGAGACGCTGCTCTTTCTTCGCGCCTTTCCGCAGTCTGCTGCGCTCGTGTCGCGAATCGAAAGTCTCCTGAATTCATTCCACGAGCGAGTGTCGATAGTTCGCGACGCCGGTGCTGACATGTCGGAGTTCGACGACTTCGACACCTCGGGCATCGCCGGCACCGTCATGCAAGATGCGCTCAACTTTGAAGCCGCGCGCTGGCTGGTGCGCCGCATCCCGCGCCATGTCG
>JBEKWZ010000823.1:0-2758 GCA_049512555.1 Candidatus Sulfotelmatobacter sp.
GTGTACATGATGGCTGGGCCTAGCAGATTGCGGACCGCGTTGAGGTCGTTGGTGGCGCGGGCCATGATGTCGCCGGTGCGATGGCGCTGGTAGTAGGAGTAGCTCAGGCTTTCGAGGCGGGCGAAAAGGTCGTTGCGCAGGTCGAACTCGATGTCGCGGGAAACGCCGATCACGATCCAGCGAGTGAGGAACTGGAAGATCCCTTTGGTGAGGGCGATGGCGATTAGCAGTGCGGCGTAGACCAGGAGTTTGTGGCGGGTTACGCCTGAGTGCAGATCGTCGGCGGCTTTGCCGAGCACTAGGGGGAAGAGGATCCAAATGCCGTTGGTGAGCAGAACGCACGCCGTGCCCGCGACGTAACCCCAGCGGTAACGTTTTAAGTACGGCAGCAGCGGGCGCAGCGTCTTCGGCAGCATGCAGGGTTAGTAGATGAAATTTTAGCAGGCGGGGTGCAGAGTTTCAGGTCGCTCTTTATAGGTAGGGGTCGCGGAGTTTGACGTCGAGGTTGGAATCGTAACTAGCGGCGGGAATTGCATAGGTCCTTCGGCCCGCAAAATACGCGGGCCTCAGGATGACGGGGCTTGCTTATTTGTTCGGAGCTATTCTTCTGCCGGCGGCGCTGACGGGGCCTGATTCGCGCGCTCGGCCATGTGGGCTTCGTGCTTGGCCTCGAGTTCCTTCACTTGCGACTGCTGGTCGGGAGTGAGCAACTGGTACATCTGGTTGTGCAGCTTGGTCTGCGCCACGGTCAGCTCGACTTCGATCCGCGCTTTCTGGGTGGCGAGAGCGCGAACCTTGGCATCGTTATAGTTGCCCTCGACATACTGGCGCAGCTGCACTTCGATCTGGTGTTGCTGCTCAAACAGCGTTTTCATCGCGGGATGAGCCGTGTGCATGATGGTTTTCATCTGCGATTTCTGGTCATCGGTCAGGTTCAGCTGGCGGGCGAAAAATCCCATGTGATCGCCGCGCATGCCGAATTCGTGGCCGTGCATGGGAGGCGGCGCGGTGGCGTCAGCGGTCTGGGCGTTGGCGATGTAGCTGCCCAGAAGAACTGCGAGGGCTGCGATCAAGAAGCGGAAGCTGAACGATTTCATGTGTCACTCCTGGTATATCAACTTCGTGTATCAACTTCTGGAATTGCTTCCGGGCGTTGTCCCGGGGTTTGCCTACGTTTATGGGAACACGGTTCAGGGAGAAAAGGCAGTAAAAAGATGGTCAAACGGAGTAAAGTTTTGTAAAAGGGGACGGGAGTTCTGGAGTGATGTTCTGGTTAGAATCGAGAACTCTAAGAATCCCCACTCTAACGTCGCCAAAGACGCGACGTTAGAATGGGCCACCCGGGGCCACCGTTTGACAATTCTTTACTACGGGGCGCTTTTTACGGGTGCACAATGAAGGTGCTATGGAACGAATTCTTGTTATTGACGATGATGTGGAACTCTGCCATCTGGTAGGGGAATATTTGCGGGCCGAGGGGTTCACCATTGAATGTGTGCACGACGGCGAAAGCGGGCTGAAGAAGGCGACGGCGGGGGAGTATCTGCTGGTGGTGCTGGATGTGATGTTGCCGGGGATTAACGGATTTGAAGTGCTGCGGCGAATTCGCGCGACTTCACGGTTGCCCGTGTTGTTGCTGACGGCGCGCGGCGAGGACGTTGACCGGATCGTGGGGCTGGAGATTGGGGCCGACGATTATTTGCCGAAGCCGTTTAATCCGCGGGAGCTGGTGGCGCGGATTCGGGCGGTACTGCGGCGCACGCGGGCGGATGGCAGCGGATCGGCCGCGGCGCCGGATATCGTGAGTGTGGGGGATGTGGAGCTTGACCCGGCGACGCGGACGGTGCGGATGGAGGGCAAGCCGGTGGAGCTGACATCGGTCGAGTTTAATTTGCTTGAAGTGCTGTTGCGCGAGGCGGGGCGCGTGGTGCCGCGGGAGCGGCTGGTGAATGCGGTGTTGAGCCGAAAGTTCTCGCCTTTTGATCGTAGTATCGACATGCATGTGAGCAAGGTGCGCAAGAAGTTGGGCGATACGGATAATGATGAGCATATTAAGACGGTGCGAGGGGTGGGGTATATTTTTGCGCGTCCGCGGGAGAAGGTGAAAGTTTAGGGCGGGCACCCCAGGGGCTAAAGCCCTTATGTTCTGAAGAGGGCTTTGATCGCAGCGCTGAAAGCGCTGCGCCACCCAAAAGCAAAGGCGATCTTTCTTGTCGGCGAGGAGCCCGGCGGGAAAATGGATTGAAGAGTTCACTATGAAAAGTCTTTTTCTGCGAATCTTTTTGTCGTTCTGGATGGCGCAGGCGCTGTTTGTGGTGCTGGCCATTGTAGTGACGCTGGCATTCCAGCCACGCGGTTCGTCGTGGGATGGGTTGCGCGCGACCGCGCTGAACGAATCGGTCAGCGCTTATGAAGAGGGCGGGGCGCGGGAAGCGGCGGATTACCTGAACGGCTTGCTGGCCACGCAGCACGTGCGTGCTTTTCTTTTCAATGAGCGTGGCGAGGAAGTTTCTCTGCGCGGCGCGCCCGACTGGGCGGTTCGCACGCTGAACGGCGGATCTCCGTCTCCGCGCGATGGAATCATCATTCCGACTCCGAAGGTGTTCAAGGAATCGCGCGCGTCGTCGGATGGAAAGCACAGGTTCACGCTGGTCATGGGCCTGCCTCCGGGGCCGCGGTTTTTCCTGGGCGGGCCGCGGGGCATGCCGATCCCCGCATTGTTCATTGGAGTGATTACGTCGGGGCTGGTCTGCTATTT
>JBEKWZ010000824.1:0-2756 GCA_049512555.1 Candidatus Sulfotelmatobacter sp.
AATCTCCCCTTCCTCCTGTTCTTCCCCGTAATCTGGCTGGTCGCGCGGATGGCGGGGCTGGTGCCGGGTGTGCTTGCAGTCTTTCTGTCGGGAGCGGCAGCCAGTTACTTATTCTCAGGGCCCGTCAGTCGATCAGCGTTGGGCCTCCCGGTCAATGCGAATGGGCTACTGCTGTTTTCGATCGCGGGAGTTGCGCTGAGCGGAGTGGTCGACGTGTACCGGCGTCGCGCCGAGCGATTGCGAGAATTCGAGAGAGCAGCAGGGGGCGTGGAAGAAGGCATCATCGTACTCGACCGGCAGTACCGCTATGTGGTCGCGAATCAGGTGTTTTTAGGGTACCGAGGAGTGAAGAGAGAGGAACTTATTGGCCGCTCCCTGGCAGAGACGATGGATGCGACCGTCTTTGAAACGACAGTCAAACCGAAATTGGATGAGTGCTTCCGTGGCCAGGTGGTGAAATTCGAGAAGCGATACAACTACCCGGCAATTGGACAGAGGGATTTCTCCGTCGCGTATTTTCCCATCGAAGGCCCAACCCGGGTTGAGAGAGTGGTCTGTATTCTGCAGGACATCACAGTACAGAAAGAGGCCGAGCGGTCGTTGCAGCTGTTCCGAACATTGATTGACCAGTCGAACGATGCGGTGGAAGTGGTCGATCCGGAAACCCTGCGGTTTCTGGATGTGAACCAGAAAGCGTGCAAGGACCTGGGCTACTCGCGGGAGGAATTGCTGGCGATGACCGTGTTCGATATCGATCCGCTGGTAGACGAATCGGTCAGGACCCATGCGGTGGAGCGATTGCGTAGAACGGGATCCGTCGTGAGGGAGGGCGTTCATCGGCGCAAGGACGGGTCTACATTTCCGGTAGAGATCAGTATGAATCTGGTTCCGTTGGACCGGAACTATGTGGTTGCATTTTGCCATGACATCAGCGAGCGGAAACGCGTCGAGGCTGCGCTGCGATCGAGTGAAGACCAATATCGCGACCTGGTCGATCACAGCGAGGACCTGGTGTGCACGCACGATCTGGAGGGAAGGTTGCTGTCGACGAATCCGACGCCGGCGCGTTTACTGGGATACGAGGTGGACGAGTTCTTGAAGATTCCCATGCGGGACCTGATCGTGCCCGAGTATCGCGTGCTGTTCGATGAATATCTGGTCAGGATGAAAGCGAAGGGAGCGGACAAGGGCCTGATGGTGGTGATGACCAAGAGCGGAGAGCACCGGACTTGGGAATACAGCAACACGTTGCGCACGGAGGGAGTCGATAAGCCGATCGTCCGCGGGATGGCGCATGACGTCACGGAGAAGAGGAGGGCGGAACTGGCGCTGGAGGCGTCGGAAGAAAAATTTTCAAAGGCGTTCCGATTGAGCCCGATGGCGCTCACATTAACCAATGCGAAGAGCCATCGCTATATCGATGTCAACGAAACCTTTGAACGTGCGACGGGGTGGAGTCGTGCAGAGCTCATTGGGCGGACGTCGCTCGACATCGGCCTCTGGGTAAATCCAGCCGAGAGTCTGGAGGTTACCAGGCGGGTTCTGGCTGGCGAGGTGGTTCGTGACGTAGAGACCAGCTTTCGTATGAAAGATGGGAGTATTCGCAGCGGGTCGCTAGCCGTGGAAGGAATCGAGTTGCATGGTGAGCCGTGCGTGCTCGCGGTAGCCGCTGACATTACGGAACGCAAGCGGGCGGAAGAGGCGCTGCGGAAGAGCGAAGCTCACTTCCGGTTCCTGGTGGAACAGGCATCGGACGGGATTTTTATTGCCGATGCGCAAGGGAAATACATCGACGTGAACTCGGCGGGAGCGAAGATGCTGGGGTATACGCGAGCGGAGTTGCTGCAGCTCTCGATCCCTGACATTGTGATGGCGGAGGAGGTTCCGCGGGTCGGACTCGAGGTAGCGCGCTTTGAAACTGGCGCGACAGTCTTGAGCGAGTGGAAATTCCGGCGCAAAGACGGGTCAAGCTTTCCCGGTGAGGTTTGCGGGAAACAGCTGCCCGACGGGCGTCTGCAAGGGATTGTTCGCGACATCAGCGAGCGCCGGAACGCTGAGGAAGTGATGCGGCGGAGCGAAGAGCGCTTCCGGGTGGCGCTCAAGGATTCTCCCATCACGGTTTTCAACCAGGATCGCGAGCTGCGCTACACGTGGATTTACAACCCGCAGCTTTATCTGCAGCATGATGCCATCGGCAAGACGGATGAGGAAATCATTGGGCGGAAAAAGGCCGCAAATCTGATGGACCTCAAACGCTCGGTTCTTAAGACAGGCGCAGCCCGGCGGGAAGAAGTGGTGATCGGCGCCGACGGCAGGAGTTATGCATTCGATATCACGATTGAGCCCCTGTTCGATGCCGAAGGAAACGTGGTGGGCATTACAGGAGCTGCCATGGACATTGCGCGGCTGCGCGAAATGACCGACCGCCTGCAAGCCGCACGCGACAAGCTAGTGCAGGAAAAGTCATATCTGGAAAGCGAAATTGAGAAGGAGCTGGGTTTTGAAGAGATTATTGGGCAAAGTCTGGCGTTACGGGAAGTATTGAAGAGCGTGCGGGTCGTGGCGCCGACGGACTCCACGGTGTTGCTATTGGGGGAGACCGGGACTGGAAAGGAATTGGTGGCGCGCTCCGTGCACGCGCTGAGTTCGCGGCACGACAAAACGTTCGTCAAGCTCAACTGTGCCGCTGTGCCTTCTGGTTTGCTGGAGAGTGAACTTTTCGGGCATGAGCGCGGGGCGTTTACCGGGGCGGTCAG
>JBEKWZ010000825.1:0-2754 GCA_049512555.1 Candidatus Sulfotelmatobacter sp.
GTTCGAACGACTGGGTGGAGTGCAGACCTTGCATGTCGACGTGCGGATCATCTCAGCCACAAACCGTGATCTGCATCAGGATATAGCCGACAAAAACTTTCGCGAGGATCTGTTCTACCGGCTCAATGTTTTTCCCATCGAACTGCCGTCGTTACGGGAGCGGCGAGGCGACATTCCAATCCTGGTCAATCACTTTGTGCGCAAACACTCGGGGCGCATGGGCAAGCACATCGACGTTGTGCCGGAAGAGACCATGACGGTGCTGCAGAACTGGAGCTGGCCCGGCAACGTACGTGAACTGGAGAACATGATCGAACGCATGGTCATCCTGAGCAAAGGCAGCGTGCTGGCTGCGCCGCCAGTGGAATTGCATGCGCCGCAGGAGATCAGCGAGGACAATCTTACGGAAATGGAACGGGAGCACATCATACGCATTTTGCAGGAGACTCACGGCGTGTTGTCTGGAACGGACGGGGCGGCCAGCCGGCTCGGGATCAAGCGCACGACGTTACAGTCGATGCTCAAACGTTTCGGAATCGAATTGCAGGATTATCGTCGCGGGAGCGGGACCTTCGGTCTAAGTTAGCTACGCAGGCAACCCTCTGCGGCAGAACAGATCAAAATCCGCACCCTCTCGCAAAATGCGCGAGAAGGATGGGGCACCCTCAAAAGACATTGCGTACGACTTACTTTGCCAGGCGATTGTATTTTTTCAGGACTTCGCGGAGCCGGTCGTGGGGCAGGGCGATGACCGTGTGATTGTCGATGCCGGTCATAGTTTCGGCGGCGACCATGGCGTTGACCACGGCTTCTTCCGTGGCCTGCACGGTTGCCAGGAAAATCGGATCCAGAGAATCGTTGGGCAGCATGGTCAGCTGGTGTAAGCCCTTGGTACCTACGGCACCAGGGTTCGCCGTCGAGAAAGCGATGAAGATGTCACCTGAACCGTCGCCGGAATAGCTTCCGTCCCGGCCCAGGCCGAGCGAGATCTTGCGGGCGATGCGCTTGAGTTGAGTGGGGATGAGAGGAGCGTCGGTGGCGAGCACCACGATGATCGACCCGACGTCGTCCTTCCAGACGGTGTGTTCCGGGATCTCGCGGCCCACGTTCACCCCAGCGATGCGGAGTTGCTCGCGCGATCCGTAGTTGCACTGGACGAGGACACCAACAGTGTAGCCGCCGTATTTCGCATCAAGCACGCGCGAGCTGGTTCCGATTCCCCCCTTGAATTCATTGCAGATCATCCCCGTGCCGCCGCCGACGTTGCCTTCTTCGACGGGGCCGGTGTGGGCGACGTCGAGAGCGTGCCATGCGTCTTCGGGCTTCACGTGGAATCCGTTGATATCGTTGAGATAGCCATCCCAGGTTTCGGCGACGACGGGCAGCGACCACCAATAACCTTCCATGTCGGGCGATCCGTGCTTGACCTTCCAGGCGATGACCGCATCGCGGACCACGCCCACACTGTGTGTGTTAGTGATCATGACCGGACCATTGAGAAATCCGGAGTCATCAACCCAGGTTGTGCCCGTCATTTCGCCGTTACCGTTGAGCGTGAACCAGGCAGCGAAAACGGCGTCGTTGCTGGTCTTGCCGCGTGGATGAACGGCAGTCACGCCGGTGCGCACCGGGCCCTTGCCGACTTCGAGTTTGCCTTCGCCCGAGATGAGCGTGGTGTGGCCGACCTCGACTCCTTTTACGTCGGTAATAGCATTGTTGGGACCGGGTGTGCCGTCGAAGGGGACACCGAGATCGCGAGCGCGCGGCTTGCTCTTAGCAGAGACGGTCTCAGCTGAGGCAACCTGAGCGGAGATGGTGCTGGCCAGAGTGACAGCGACAACAACGATGAGAAGCAGTGCAGCGCGGCGGACTTGCGGGGGCATGGTCCCTCCAACGAACTGGAAGTATAAAGGATGCGAACCGTGACGAGCGTTGCGCTGTTTGGTGCGCTCAGGGGCGGATAGCGCTGGGGTACAATCGCAAATAGGTTAGAAGTTCTTGGGGGAAGCATTATGGACGGCTGGAAGAAAACACTGGTGGTCGGCTCAATCGGTGCGGCGGGAATTTTGTTCATGAAAAAGAAATATCCGGCGGGCGTGCTGGCGACTGGTGTTGGTTTGGCGTTGCTGGCGGCGGAGTATCCGGAGAAGTTCGAAAAAGTCCGCCGATCGCTGCCGGATTATTTCGAGCACGGCATGCGCGTGATGGAAATGGCGGCCCAAGCCGGAAAACGGATTACCGAAGCGGCCGGGCGAAGTGCCGTGGGAGCATGGGAAGAATTCGGGGGCTGAGGAGAGCTGGACTTCGGCCCTCAGACCTCAGCCTGCGATCTACGCCTCCTGCGAAGGATTTCTAAAGTCTGACGCCTGAGTTCTAAGCTCCAAAGTTCTAAGGTCCGAGACCTGGTTCCCTTACTCGATGCCGAGTTGCTTTCTGGCGTCAGGACTGAGGCGCTCGGGCGTCCACGCTGGAGTCCAGACGACATTGACCGTGCAGCTGCCGACGCCGGGCAATTGTTCGATGCGCGATTTAACTTGCGCGCTGATGTTGACGTGCTCAGGGCAGCCTTGCGCGGTCAGGGTCATCTCGACGGTGACGTCCTGCTTGGGCTCTGCGGGATTCTCGGCGAGCGCGGGAGCAAAGTCGATCTTGTAGATCAGGCCGAGATCTACGATGTTCACCGGAATTTCCGGGTCGTAGCAACTCTTCAGCGCACTCATCACGTCTTGTTCGGTCACAGGCATGGGAAGTCCT
>JBEKWZ010000826.1:0-2754 GCA_049512555.1 Candidatus Sulfotelmatobacter sp.
CTGCAGGACATCTCAGCAGCGATGGTGGCATGCTCTTGTTGCGTCAGATCGACGAGGGCTTGGGTATCTCTCGGTCCCTTCGCACGGGTGGTTTCCAGATGATCTAAAAACGCCGCCAAGAAGGGGGCGGCCAGATTCTCAAGGGTGAGTTTGGACGGTGGGCACCTCAAGCGTGTCTCTGCAAACTTGAGCAGCAGACTAAAGGTGTCCCGATAGGAGTTAATCGTGTGCGGGCTGACTTTGCGTTGAGCGATCAAGCGCTGGGTGAAGAACGCTTCCAGCAGCGGGGAGAGGTCGGCTGGCGTGTTCATCGGATTCCATCCCGGCGTTGCTCAAGACGTTTTCCGGCGGCTGCCATGAGTTCCGGTGTGCAACTCAAGTACCAATAAGTATCCGCGACGTGTGCATGACCGAGGTAGGTGGAGAGCACCGGCAATCGGCGCTCAACGTCCTCTCCGGCACGATACCAGCGCAGCAATGTCACAATGGCGAATCGATGGCGTCTATCACGAGATCGTGATAGACGCCATTGGACTAAACCGCAGAGCGGTATGCAGCGAGCCGCGCTTTCGGGAGCAGCGATTTCAATCGAACTTCCAGTCTCTTGCCACCTGAGCGTCTGCTAAGAGAGGGCCATGTTGTTTGCGACACAAACCCATCTCGCAAAGGAGCTTTTCCATGACACCTCTTCGACGACGCATGACCGAAGACATGCAGGTGAGGAACTTCTCACCGCATACCCAAAACTCTTACGTGCAACAGGTCTCGCTGTTTGCGCGCCATTTCAGTAAATCACCGGAAGTACTGGGCCCTGAGGAAATTCGCTCTTACCAGGTCTATCTGACCAACGAAAGGAAGCTGGCTACCAGTTCCATCCTCATCGCCGTATCCGCCCTGCGCTTTCTCTACAAAGTCACACTTCATAGGGATTGGTGTCTCGAAGACGTCATCCCCGCGCCCAAGAAACCTCAGAAGTTGCCCATTGTCTTGAGTCCGGAAGAAGTCCTGCATTTCTTAAGCTGCGTACAGAGCTTCAAGCATCGCACGATCCTGACGATCTGCTACGCTGCCGGGCTGCGCATCTCCGAGGCCGTACGCCTGAAAGTCGCCGATATCGACAGCGAAAGAATGGTCATTCGAGTCGAACAGGGAAAATGCCAGAAAGATCGCTACGTGATGCTTTCCCCGAAGCTACTGGAAGTCCTCCGCGCCTGGTGGCCAGTTCACAAGCCAAAGCAGTGGCTCTTTCCGGGTGATCGAGTCGACAGTTGCATCAGCAGCGACGCGGTGGAGCTAGCCTGCCAGAAGGCGCATCAACGTTGCGGGATTGCCAAACCGATCACACCGCATTCCCTTCGACACGGTTTTGCAACCCACCTGCTCGAATCCGGAACGGACGTGCGCACCATTCAACTGCTGCTAGGCCATCGCAGTCTGGCTACTACGGCTCGCTATCTACGCATTGCCACCAACAAAGTATGCTCGACCACCAGCCCCCTCGATCTGCTCCCGCAGCCAGTTGCCGCTGAGCCCAAGCCCGCTCCACCACAATACTTCTAGCTCCGGGACATGGATCGCCCCAAGCTTGAGGTGGCGGATGTGTTTCGCCGCTACGGCGAAGCCTATCGTCAAGAGCACGGCGCTTCGCTTTCGACGGCGCAGCGCCGTGCCATGACCGCGATCGAGGTCTGCCGGACTGCTGTTCTGGGCGGCCATCTCGAGCAGTGTGACCATTGCGGGCATCAGCGCAACGCTTTCAACTCCTGCGGGGATCGCCACTGCCCAAAATGCCAGTCACTTGCTCGAGCTCGATGGCTCGAGGATCGTCAGGCCGAACTCTTAAACACTCAATATTTTCACGTTGTGTTCACCCTACCTCAGCAGATTGCGGCAATTGCCTATCAGAATAAGAGAGAGCTCTATGGCATCCTGTTCAGGGCTACGGCGCAAACCTTGCTCACCATCGCCGCTGATCCCAAGCACCTGGGCGCCGACATCGGCTTTTTCGCCGTGCTCCATACTTGGGGCTCTAACCTGCTTCATCATCCCCATCTACACTGTGTTATTCCCGGCGGTGGTCTCTCTCCGGACGGCACCCAGTGGATTTCCTGCCAGGCGGGATTCTTCCTGCCGGTCCGGGTGCTCTCAAGGCTGTTTCGTCGTCTGTTCCTGGAGTATTTGCTCAAAGCCTTTGATGCCGGCAAACTGGAGTTTTTCTCCTCGCTCAAGTCACTCCGGGACCGGTCTTCATTCCTGGATTACTTGGCTCCCTTGCGCGAAGCCGAATGGGTAGTCTACGCCAAGCGGCCTTTCGCCAGCCCCGAGCAAGTATTGGACTACGTCGGGCGCTATACTCATCGGGTGGCGATCTCTAACAATCGCCTGTTGGACATCGAGGAGGGCAAGGTAACATTCCGTTACAAGGATTATCGTCATGACGCCCAACAGAAGACGATGATACTGGAGGCCGAAGAGTTTATCCGCCGCTTCCTGCTGCACGTGCTGCCCGAGGGCTTCCACCGCATCCGCTACTACGGTTTGCTGGGCAACCGATACCGGGAAGAGAAATTAGCACACTGCCGAAACCTTTTGGGCATGCCATCGCCCGAGCCACCCGCCTTGGAAACCGCCAAGGACTATCGTGAGCACTATCAAGAACTCACCGGTTCTTCGTTGTGGGAATGCCCAGTCTGTCACCAAGGTCGCATGCTGGTGACTCAAATCTTGCCGCGAAGCCCACATAGGAAAATGGCC
>JBEKWZ010000827.1:0-2754 GCA_049512555.1 Candidatus Sulfotelmatobacter sp.
CGGCCTTGATGGGATCGATGTCACCAATTAAATCGGCAATCGTGACATCCGGCGTGGCCAGCTTTTCCACGTAGCGGTCGTCGGGCGAGAGATATGCGATGGGCGCATCGTCGCCGAGCCGCGCCACGTCCTCGCGGCAACGCCGGCAGATCGGGGCGTAGGGGTTATCGTGAACTTCGCATCCGGCGAGATATGGCATGTTCGGATCGAGCAGCGTGGTCAAGGCGCGCAGGATGCGGCTTTTCGCTTGACCTCGCAATCCCAGCAGAATGAAATTGTGACGCGAAAGGATGGCGTTGATGATCTGCGGCACGACCGTGTCGTCGTAGCCGACAATGCCCGGAAACACAGGGGCGTCACCGTTCGCACGCAGGCGACTCATCAGGTTATCGCGCAGTTCGTCCTTAACGCGGCGAGTGTGCAAACGCTCTTCGGAAAAAATACTGCGGCGCAGTTCACCCAGCGTGCGCGGAAGACTACTCATGAAAGGAACCCCCCACTTACAAACTTTCCCCCGATTATACGCGCCACGAGGAGATGACGTTTTGCGCGTGCCCGTTGCTGCGGATCCGCATGCCGCTAGTGAGCATGCCCGTTGCCGCCGGCCTTCTCGCGCACCCGCGCCGCGCGACGAAGGTTGGGAAGAATACCTTCCAGATAGGCCGCCACCGCCTGAATGCGCCGGCTTTCCGACCGCATCGCGAGCAGCTTCTGCTTGAAGTCGAGATCGAGAGGCAGAGAACCTGCAAGATAAAAAGAAAGAGTGCTTTGATCGGCCGCCGAAAGGTCCTGCACCGCTCCTGCCAGCGAGAGAATTTCCAGGTGCAGCCGAATGGCACGGGCTTTGTCGTCGGGCGACGCGGCGCCGGGTTCATCGGGCACGAGCAGCACGTCGGCTTGCAGAAAGGATCGCTCGCGGTTCAATTCGAGTACTTCAAAACGCTTGCGGCCTTCCGCGACCAGGTCCATGCGGCCATCCGGATACTTTTTCGTCACACTAACGATCTCGGCGGTACATCCCACTTCCGCGAAGCCTCCGTCCAGCGCACGCACTACACCGAACGGCGCTTGGCTTGCCAGACACTCACCGATCATCTCTTTGTAGCGAGGCTCGAAAATGTGCAAGGGCAGGGGAGTGCCGGGAAGCAGGACGAGATTGAGCGGAAACAAGGGAAGAAGGGCCACGACGTCTCCAATGTCGGGGCGCAGAAGCGATCAGGCCTCCCGATTGCGCTTCGCGATTGAGTCTCCCGATTGAGCTTCACGATTGAGCTTCACGATTGTACGACAGGCACGGCTTACGGCTTGACTTGCAGCGCCGCGGAGGATAGAACGCGAGCATGGAACTCGAGGGGAAAGTAGTCGTGGTCACGGGCGCTTCGATGGGCATTGGCGAGGCGATTGCCAAAGTGTTTGCCGAAGCAGGGGCGAGCGTGGTGCTGCTGTCGCGCGATACGGCTCGGGCCGAGGCGGCTCGCGTGCGTATCGGCTGTCTCGATCGCACCGCTGCGTTGTCCCTCGACGTCCGCCACTCCGAAGATATCGACCGGGTACTCGCCCTGACGCTGCATCACTTCAAGCGGGTCGACGTCTGGATTAATAATGCCGGGCACGGTCTGCTGGATTCCGTCGCGCAGACCGAGATGCAAGCCTGTCACGAACTGTTCGAGACCAACTTCTTCGGCGCAATGTCGGCCATGCAGGCCGTCATTCCTGTGATGCGGCAGCAGGGTGGCGGAACGATTATCAACATCTCGAGCGTTGCCGGGCACATCCCCATCCCGTTTCATGCGTCCTACAGCGCCACTAAGTTCGCGCTGAATGCCATCGGCAAGGCCGCGGGAGTCGAACTGAAAAAGGAAGGCATTCACGTGCTGACCGTTTGCCCAGGCTACGTGAGTACAGCGTTCAGCGAGAATGCGGTTCGGGGAAGCGAATTGAAGAGAGTGCGACCGGGTTCGGTGCGCGGCATCACTGCCGAACGCGTGGCCCGCGCCACGCTGCGCGGGTACTTGAAGCAGAAGCGGGAAGTAATAGTCCCGTGGACAATGCATGGGTTCGTGAAGCTCTATCAGCTGTTTCCGGCCGTGGTGGAGTGGGGGATGGGCAGGATGGCGAAGTAGTTCGCGCGTTGAACCGCAAGGCGACTACCGCAGTTCGGTCAGCCCAGCCCGGTCAGCCCAGCTCGGTCAGCATAGCTTCCATTTCCGATTGCGCGTGCAGGTTGCCGGTGCGCCGGGCTGAGACGATGCCGTCGTTGAGCATCTTCTTGGCGTCGACGACGCGCTCGGCCCGCACCAGCGTTTGCGCAGCCATGAAATATCCGGCAGTGTATTCGGGATGGTTCTCCAGCAGAATGGAGAACTCCGCCAGCGCCCGGTCAAAATCGCCTTGTTTGGAATACTCCATGGCGAGCCCGTAACGCGCGAACGCGTCCTTGGGATTTTCCGTCAGGATTTCGTTGAGTGCGGCGATGCGGTCCATAATGTCGGCGAGAAGCGTCGGAAAAGCGTCGAATAGTTCCCAGTCACGAGATTACTACATCCCTCGCGCCAAGGCGCGGATGGTCCACGACTGAAACACTCGCCAGAGTTCGCGCAACTGATTACAATGGCCAGTCCCAACAAATTTCTGAGTTCGAAAGGCGGAGATTGGCCTGTCCGTACTTTATGCCCGTGGCCAGGCTCGAACACGGCTCCTGGCCGCATCCCGCGCGGCTTCCGCTGGGCGGTGGATGGTGCGGGCACTGCACGG
>JBEKWZ010000828.1:0-2751 GCA_049512555.1 Candidatus Sulfotelmatobacter sp.
AGACGGGATGCGACGCGGTCATGATCGGGCGCTCGGCGCCGTCGAATCCGTGGATCTTCCGGCAGATCGAACAATATTGCGCGGGGATGGCGGAGTCTCGTGGAAGGGCGGACGCCCTCGTCCGCCCGGTCGGGCGAAGCTCGACAGCCGCTGCTGGCGGCGAATTCGTCAGCCAGGAGTCAACATGGCCTTCGGCCACCCCGGACGAGGGCGTCCGGGGCTCCACTTACGACTCGCCCAGCGAGGCCGACCGCTACCAGATGATTCGCACGTACTTCCAGATGCTGATCGAGGAGGAACTCCCCGACGCTGTGGGCAAGATGAAGCAGTTCGCGTCCTGGTTCACGCACGGCGTCCCCGGCGGCGCGGGGCTGCGCAAGGCGATTTACGAGTCGAAGAGCGCGGTGGAGATTCTAACCCGCGTCGAAGATTTCTTCGAAGCCAGGTTGTGTGGCGCGGGCACTCCCTTCGACAAGGTCAGGGCAGGCTTTGCCCGCGGGGTTTGAGGGCGCGTCTCTCGCAGCCTGCTTTGAAACATGCCTTACGACTTGCCCTTTGGGCCGCTGTCTTGTGCCGCGACTTTCTTCACGTCCAGTGGCCCGCCGTCTTCGCCCGTGCTCCACGTTCCGACTAACCGGTCCTCGGTTGTTTTTAGGGAAATAGTGCCGGTGGGTCCGCCGGCGTCGAACTCAATCGTCACCGTTTCGCCCTGATGGGACCCGCCGACGATGGGAAAATCTCCGTGCGAAGAGTGGATCATGCCGGAGAGCGCGCTATCTTTTTCCGTCAGATCGAAACTCACCGTGATGACCTCTCCGGCTTTGTTCTGCGCCGAGCCGTCGTAATGGCCCGTCAATGGCGCCTTTGGCGGCGTGCCCTTGCCCTGCTGAGCCTGCGCCGCACAACCCAGTGCGATGACGCACGCGATGCAGCAGACTTCAGCCAAAAACATTCGACCGGATGCAGCCACCCTCTTATAGGACATTTGATTCACACTCCTTTCGCCACCATCTTACCCGACTCGTCTCTTTCCACATACGCCCAGGGCATGTTCGCGTCGTGCGTGAAAATCGTCAGCCACTTTTCCGGGATTGACTGCGCGTAGTAAAGCTTCTTGCTCTCGATCGTCTGCAGCGGATACAGGTCGAAGCTCATGCCCCAGGTGAGGTCGATGTGCGCCGACGTGGGGATCAGGTCCGAGATGTAGCAGGCGGTTCGTCCTTGACTCCGAATAACAATCGCCTGCATGTGCGCGGTGTGGCCGGGAAAGGTTTGCACCGAAATGCCAGGAATAATTTCAAATTCTTCGCCGCCCTTGAGCAACGTCATCTGGCCGCTCTCGACCAGCGGATCGTAGTTCTCGGAAATAAAGCTGATGGCATCGCGTTCGCTGGGATGGCGCGCATACTGCCATTCGCCTTCGGGCGCGTAATACTTCGCTCGCGGAAATGTAGGGACGATCCTGCCGGACTTGTCTCGGCTTGTATTCCACCCGCAGTGATCGAAATGCAGGTGCGAGTTGATGACGATGTCGACGTCCTCGGGCGCGATGCCAGCGGCCGCGAGATTACCGAGCAACTGTGCCGGCTGGCCATAGAATTTGATCATGCGGTCGGAGAGCTTATTGCCCATGCCGGTTTCGACCAGCACGGTCTGTTTGCCGGTGCGCGGGCCTTCCATGCGCCCTTCCGTGCGAATGACGAGCGAGTTGAGTCCAGTGGTGACGTAATTCTTCTCGTCGGCTGTGACCTTGCGCGACCACATGACTTTCGGCACAACGCCAAAAAATGCGCCGCCGTCGAGCGGGTAGGTGCCGTCAGAAAAAACGCTGAGTTCGAAATCGCCTAGCGTGAGCCGGTGCATGGAGCTAGTGTGCCACAGCCACTTCATTCGCCGCGGATTCACGAGGATTTGGGCGGATAATTCTTAGAGTGGGGTATCTGTGAAGATCCGTAGCGGGTGCTAGTCTCTCCGTATGGAGCGGCCGGCGGCCATCACGGGGATCGCGACTCTCTTCTTTCTGACGGCGATTTACTTGTGGGCGATCGGCGCGGTAAAGCTGCTCGCGCCGGATGCCATCTCGCTGATGCGCGGAGCGCCGCTCATGTACGGACTGGAATCGGCGGGTCCGTACATGACGCTCTTGGTCGGAAGCGCTTATTCGCTCGTGGGCTGGGGATTGTTTCGTCTACACAATTGGGCGCGCTGGGCGGCAATGGCGGTGATGGTGCTGGGAGTCGCAGCGCTCGTCCCGAGAATTTCGATGGCAGAGCTCGGCGCTCCCGTTCTGTTGTACGGATTCCAGATCGCCCTGCGGGTTGCCGTGGGGTGGTATCTGGCGCAGGCGCCGGCGGTCATCGATAGCTTTATGAAGAAGTAAAAGGCGTTTGCCACGGATCTGCACGCATTTTCCCGGATAACTTATTCGCAGTTTGTATCCGTGAGAATCCGCGTGATCCGTGGCTTATTTTGTTTTGGTCTTGGCTGGTTCTTTCTCGCCGATGCGCTGGCTGACTTTGAACGTCATCTTGCCTGTCTTCTTGTCGGCGTCGACGATGATGTGATCGCCGTGTAGAACTTCGCCGTCGAGGATCTTCAGCGCCAGCGGATCTTGCACCAGCTTCTGAATCGCGCGCTTCAGCGGACGTGCGCCAAAATTCGGATCGTAGCCCTCACGGAACAACAGTTGTTTGGCGGAGTCGGTCAGTTCCAGAGAAATCTTGCGGTCCTCGAGCAGTCGCCGCAAATCCT
>JBEKWZ010000829.1:0-2749 GCA_049512555.1 Candidatus Sulfotelmatobacter sp.
TCGAAACCGGCGCCAGCGTCATGCCACGCGACAGATCGTCTGTGCTGGCGCCCGCCAGGTTCAGGGCGGTGCGTTGCCCAGCCACGGCGGAGTCGGCCGATTGTCCATGCACCTGCACTCCACGAACCCGGACCCGCTGGCCGGTGGGAAAAACTTCCAGTTCTTCTTCGCGATGAATCGTTCCGGCCACCAGCGTTCCGGTCACCACCGTGCCGAATCCCTTCATCGTAAACACGCGATCCACGGGCAAACGAGCCAGAGCGCGTGAGTCTCGCGGTCGCACTTCCGCCGCCGCAGCTATCAGAGCATGCTTCAGATCGTCCAGCCCAGCGCCGGTCAGCGAACTCACGGCAACGATCGAATTTGGGTTGTCTAAGAACGTGCCGTGCAGAAACTCTTCCACCTCCAACCGCACCACGTCGAGCGTCTCCGCGTCCACGGCATCCGACTTGGTAAGCACCGTGAGGCCTCGTTGCACGCCGAGCAGTTGCAGAATGTCGAAGTGCTCTCGGGTTTGCGGTTTGATCGACTCGTCAGCTGCGATGACCAGCAGCACCAGATCGACACCACCTGCACCGGCCAGCATGTTGCGCACAAAACGCTCGTGCCCTGGGACGTCGACGAAACCGATGTGCAAGGGCTCACCGTCAGCACCCGCCAGGTCGAGATGTGCAAAGCCCAGGTCAATCGTGATGCCGCGACGCTTCTCTTCCTCCAGTCGGTCGGCATCGATGCCGGTGAGTACCTTCACCAGGGCCGTTTTCCCGTGATCGATGTGCCCCGCCGTTCCCACGACGATTGATTTCATGGCAACAGAATCGTAGCAGGAGAGCCCGAGACAGCAAATATAGCGGGGGTTGCCCACGGGCTACCCTCCTTCCCTCCGAAATGCGACAATAGAAGCTCCTCCCATGGCCACCTCTTTGACTTCTGCCTTTTCTCCGGAGATTGTCCGGCAGCACGGCCTCACGCCCGAGGAATACGAGAAGATCAAGCAGCTTCTCGGCGACCGCGAGCCCACGATCACCGAACTCGGCATCTTCAGCGTGATGTGGAGCGAGCACTGCTCCTATAAATCGTCGCGCATTCATCTAAAGCGCCTGCCCACCCGCAGCAAACTCGTGCTGCAGGGTCCGGGCGAAAACGCCGGCATCATCGATATCGGCGACGGCTGGGCTTGCGCCTTCAAAATCGAATCCCACAATCACCCGTCTTTCATCGAACCGTTTCAGGGCGCGACCACCGGCGTAGGCGGCATTCTGCGAGACATTTTCACCATGGGCGCCAGGCCAGTCGCCGTGATGGACTCGCTGCGCTTTGGCCCCATCACGGCTCGTGTGGGCACGGGCGACTCGCCCGCGCAGGCCGCGCAAGCGGCCGGGCTTCGCCCCGGCCAGACGGACGAGGCGTCCGTCGCTCCACGACCCCTTACCCAGGCAGAACTCCACAAAAATCATTCCGTCCTCGAAGGAGTAGTGAGCGGCGTCGCCTCCTACGGCAACTGTTTCGGCGTACCGAATCTCGGCGGCGAAACCAAGTTCGAGGCCTGCTACTCCGGCAATCCGCTGGTCAACGCTTTCGCACTTGGCTTGGTTCGAAAGAATGAGATCTTCTACGCCAAGGCCGCGGGCGAAGGCAATCCAGTGATTTACGTGGGCGCCAAGACCGGACGCGACGGCATTCACGGCGCCACCATGGCTAGCGAAGAATTCAGTGAGGCTTCAGAGGCGAAGCGGCCCAACGTGCAGGTTGGCGATCCGTTCCTCGAGAAACTTCTGCTTGAAGCCTGCCTCGAAGCGATGCAGACAGGGGCGATTGTCGGCATTCAAGATATGGGCGCAGCTGGACTGACTTGTTCGACCTGCGAAATGGGCGGACGCGGCGGCGTAGGCGTTGAAATCGAACTCGACCGCGTGCCTCAACGTGAAACCGGGATGACTCCGTACGAGATCATGCTCAGCGAATCGCAAGAGCGCATGCTGCTGGTCGCGCAAAAAGGACGCGAGGACGAGGTCTACCGGGTTTTCGAAAAATGGGGACTCGATGCGGTCGAAGTCGGAAAGGTCACAACGGACAACAAGCTGCGCGTATTGGAGCACGGCAAAGTTGTGGCCGAGATTCCCAATCCGGCGCTGACGGACGATGCTCCGATATACAAACGTCCGCTGGCGCGATGGGAACCGCCGGTGCCGCGAGAGATGCCAGAAAGCGTCAAACTGAGCGAACCCCGCGATTGCACTGCCGATCTCAAGCAGATGCTTGCCAGTCCCAATATCTGCAGCAAGCGCTGGGTGTGGCAGCAGTACGATCACATGGTGCAGACCAACACGGTCGAAGCCCCGGGAGCGGGCGATGCCGGCGTGATCCGCATTAAACCAACGAACCCCGGAAACTCGCAACGCGGGCTGGCGATGGCGCTCGACGGAAACGGTCGCTGGTGTTATCTCGATCCGCGGCTGGGTGCGATGCACGCCGTCGCCGAGGCCGCTCGCAAGGTGGCATGCTCGGGAGCAAATCCGGTAGGCGCAACGAATTGCCTGAACTTCGGCAATCCCGAAAAGCCCCACATCATGTGGCAGTTCTCCCAAACCATTGACGGAATCACGAAAGCTTGCGAAGAGCTGGAAATCCCCATCACCGGCGGCAACGTCAGTTTCTACAACGAGACGCTCGGCGAAGGCATTTATCCAACGCCTGTACTGGGAGTTGTGGGAATTCTCGACGATGTGCACAAAGCCGCGAAAATGCA
>JBEKWZ010000830.1:0-2747 GCA_049512555.1 Candidatus Sulfotelmatobacter sp.
TCGGCACGGCGACGGCTTTGGTCGTGGGATCGCCATCGTACCCGGTATGAATAGCAATCGTCTCTCTCTTCATGCGTATTTCAATCTCAAAGCTATGAATCGGCAAATGAAGTGCCGCATCCGAAACCCACTCACTTCGAGCTTGCCGCCACGCTCTGAGCGGGAATCGAAGCGGTCTCGCGGGAAGCTGATTTCGCCAGCGCACGAGTAATTGTGCGAGCGGCGAAGCCGGCACCGAAAGCAAACCGCATTACCGGTCCAAAGCTGTTGGCCGCAGCCACGCCTGCGAAATACAGGCCTGGAACCGACGACTCGAAACCCGTTGACAGCACCGGAGCTCCGCCAACGACCTTGATCTTTGATCGGATCTCTGGGCTGACAAACTTCAAGCGCTCCAAATCGACTCGGTACCCAGTCGCCGCAATGATGTGCTCGGCGACAACCTCGCGTTTGCTGCCGTCCGCCGCCTGAATGCTCAGGCGAACTTTGCCATTCTGAACGTCGGCGCCCTGCGGCGTGCATGAGAGATGTAATGGCAACTTCCCGATGACTTTGTCCCTGATAAACCATCCTCCCGAGGGACCGAGAGTCGTCCGAACGATTTCCAGGCGAAGACTTTCGGGCAAGTAGTAAAACACTCCCGGTGCATCGGCGAAGAAGCGCGAGCGCATGCCGGGCCCAAGCCCGGACTGCGGATGCCTGATCTGTTGCCACCACGAGCGCGGCTTCCCTGTCGGCCGGGTATGGAACTTCAGTTCTTTCCGGCGAGTGACCAGCTGCACTTGGGCGCCCGCCTCTTGCAGGAGTCCGGCCAAGTCCAACGCGGAAGCTCCGCCGCCGATCACGATGACGCTGCGACCGCGAAATGGTTCGACCTCGCGGTGCCGGGCACTGTGGGAGAGAAACTCCGGCGGCAGCTGCGCCAGGTTCTCAGGGATGTACTCAAAGTGCGTGATGCCAATCGCCAGTACGACCCTGCGGGCTTGAATCGTCTCACCGTCCTCAAGCCGCACGACAAATCCGCTGGGCGAGCGATCGACATTGGCCACCATCTTGTCTTCGAGTTCCGGCACCATGCGGTCCCGGAAAGCCAGACCGTACGCGCCGAACGTCTCCAGTTGCACTGGGACGCCGGTGTCCGCGTACTTGATGCCGTTGTCTGCGCAGAACTGGCGCAAGGTAAATGCTTGCTCCGGGTCGTAGATGTCGGAAGCGAATCCATCCGACTTCAGCATCATGCCTTTCGGCATGTGCTGCAGCCAGCTATCCATGGGACGACCGAAAATGCGGAAAGGAATGCCCTGATGCCGGAGGTGTGCAGCGACCGACAGTCCATAAGGGCCAGCGCCAACGATGACGGTATCTATCATGTCGAGAAAGGAACTCCTTCAAAGTGGTTGTTCGAAAAGATGAATCGCGTAAAACGGAGGGGGAAATCTAGGGGGAGTGAACGTGATTATAGCACAGGACAATCAGAACGGCTGTACTAAACAAGCCACTGAGCCCATCCACAAGCAGCCTATTATCAATGACATAAGAAATGTGGCCAATGATGCCGCGCAGCGACTTCCGCAGGAGCCTTGCCCCTAAGCAACACCCACAAGCTGTTCCCCCGCTGGATTTGGACGGACCGTTTTCACTTCGAAGAATCGCTTTAAGCGGAGGAACGGCTGCTCCAGCAGTATCCATGACAAAGACGCCATGGCGAACGTCACCACGGTCGTGATCGGGAATGCCAAGAACGGATGACGGTCGAGGTGGAATGTCTTCGCGGCATCCAGCGGTATTTTCTCGAGCACATAAATACCGTAGCTGATGGTCCCGGTGTAAACCAGAAACCGGTTGGTCAAAATAGCCTGCAACCATTTTTGCGTCGAGAACAGCGCGAGGTACAGCAATGAAATCGATGCCACCACGATCACAGAGAAACCGATCCATCTCGCGTGAAAAGTTTCGATCACGAGAGCAAGCGGGGCAGAGACAAGGAATACGATCCAGGCTCGCGAAACGAACTTCGATGGAGAAAAGCTAGCAGAGCGGACGACAAGCGCCAGAAGCGCCCCGGCCATCAGGCCATCGAGGCGGCAGAATGTGTTGGAGTAGATATTGACTCCATGCAGCGACAGATAAAGGCGCAGAGCCGGAGACAGGCAGATCACTGCGATAGTGATCCTGCGCAACTGGGATTCGGTGCAGAACCGCACCACAAGCGGCCAACACAGGTAGAACTGCTCCTCAACCGCAAGCGACCACGTGACCCCCAAAAGCCCAGTGGCTTGGGTAGGAACTGGAATCAGGAAATTCTGAAGATAAAGCGGATAGGCCCACCACGGGGAAGAACGCGCCGCGAAGATGACAGCGGCTTCCGACGGGCGCAGAAGCGGAAGAATGACAAACATGAAAAGCAACGCCGAGTAATACAAAGGCCAGATTCGGAGGCAGCGCCGCGCGTAGAAATTCCTGAAATATTCCGCTGATTGTTTCGTGTCGAGCAGAATCCCCGTGATCAGGAAGCCGGACAGCACAAAAAAGAGATCCACACCCATCCAGCCCTTGTCCGAGACGAACCGCCAGAACGGATAAATATTGGTGTTGTGCAGCAACACCAAAAGGACTGCCAATCCCCGAAGGGCGTCGAGTTGAGGAATCTTCTTCATGCTGGCAATCGGTCAGCACCGGTTGAGCGGAGCCCTAACCTCAAAAGCTCAAAATAAACACTGTTGTGTGATTACGATCACATCCCACTG
>JBEKWZ010000831.1:0-2745 GCA_049512555.1 Candidatus Sulfotelmatobacter sp.
AGCAGCACCACGCCGACCTGATCTTCTTCCAGGTTCATGGCGATGCCGGCCACGCCATGCGGGAAAGAAAGCAGCTCGCCGGCCATAACCTTGTCGAGTCCATAGACGCGCGCGATGCCGTCGCCCAGGGTGATGACGGTGCCCGTCTCGTCCACGGAGATCTTGGTTTCGTAGTTCTCGATCTGCTCGCGGATCAGTTTCGTGATTTCGTCTGCTTTGATTTGCGCCATAAAATAGCTTTCAGCTTTCAGTTCTCAGCTTCGAGTCGCGAGCTGCGAGCTTTGAGCGAACCCTGCATTGACTCGTAGCTCAAAGCTCGACACTCGGAGCTAAGAGTTGATCGCTTCTCTTATCTTCTCCAACTGGCCCTTCACCGAGCCGTCGTAAATCGTGCTGCCTACTCGGACCACCGCACCGCCGAGCAGGGACGCATCCAGTCTAAAGTGCGCCCGCACTTTCTTGCCCGTGGCTTTTTCGATCTGCGATTCGAGCGAGCGTTTCTCGGCGTCGCCCAGCTCGCGGGCGCTGGTGATGTGGGCCTCGGCGAATCCCATGCGCGCATCGAGTTCCTTCTTCAGTTGCTCGACGATGCGCGCCAGGAACTGCACGCGCCGGTGATCGATCAACACCGCAACCAGGTTGCGCACGTGATGCTCAATTCCCTCGCGCAGCACAATCACGTCCAGCAGCTTGCGCTTCTGGTCTGCGGGCACCGCCGGATTCTCCCACACCCGTCGCAAGGCTTCGCTTTCGCCCAACAGATCCAGGATCCGGTGCAGGCCGCCCAAAGCTCGGTTCGCATCGAGACGTGCGCTCAGAACCACGTCGGCGAAAGCCCGGGCGTAGGTGCTGGCAACAGAAGCCATGCTCTAGTTCCTGTCCTTTCCCGAACCCGAATCGCCGCCCGAACCACCGGAAGACGTGCCTAACTGTCCGGCAAAATTTCGCACCAAACTCTGATCCGTGGCGGCGTCGACATGAATCTGTTTTCGCGCCAATCCGACCGCCAGATCGGCGGCGTACGCTGTGAGTTGTCGCCGCGCCGCCTTGGCCGCCGCCGCGATCTCCTGCTCGGCCGCGGTCACAATCTTGCGCGCGTCTTCTTCGGCTGCGGCCTGGATGCGGGCCTCCTCGGCCGCGCCTTCTTTCTCGGCGGCATTGCGCATCATGCCAATTTCGACGTCGAGCTTCATCAGGCGCGACTCGATATCCGCCAGCCTGCGGCGCGCGTCTTCGCTGGCCATCTGCGCTTCCTGCATCGCCTTCTGGATCGCAGCACTGCGGTCGCGGAAAATTCCGGGCAAATACTTGCGTCCCGCCCAGATGATGACGGCGGCGATCGCCAGGAAGTTCAGAACCACGCTCAGCCAGTAGGCATGTAGCAAACTCAGGTGAGTCATCTTTGCGATCCAGTTCACCGAGGCCGACTGCTTGAACTCTTCCATCTCGTCTTTTTCGGTTCCGGCGGCTTCCTTGCTCTGGTGCACCAGTTGCTGGCCAGGGCTCGACGGTTTTTCCGCGGAACTCACGCTCGCCGGTTGGTCAGAGGAGGGCTTCCGTTCCTGCGCCCGCAGTAACGGCACGCTGGCGCAACTCACTATCAGCAGCGCCAGCAGAGCTGCCCGGACAATCCTGGTTACTGCTGCTGAAGTTGAAGTCGTTGCCGACATCATTGCCCCGCTCCTGACGGCTGCAGCACGCGGCGCACAATTTCCTGGGCCAGCGCCACCGCGTCGGCCGGCAATCCAGCTTCCGCTGCGGCCCGATCGCTTTCGATGTCTTTTTTCGCCGCAGCCACCTGGGCTTCCGCCTTGCTACGCGCTTCGTTTAACGCGTTAGTGCGAGCCTGCAGCACGGCCTGCCGCCGCGCTTCCTGCGCCCGAAATACCACCGCCCGCGCCTCACGCAATTTCTGTTCGTACTCTGCCGTGCGCGCCTCGGTAGCGGCGATGTCGGCGCGCGATTTCTCGATCGCGCCTTCCGTCTTGCTGCGCCGCTCGGCCAGCACGGCCTGCAACGGCTTGTGCACGATCGCGGTGTAGAGCGCGTAGAGCAGCGCCAGCAGAATAACTGTCGGCACTGATCCGAGCAGTAATTCCCCTAGTTGTTGAAGCGTCTGATCCATTTGGTGCTGATATAGACCGGAATAATGAGGGCTATGAAAACTGTTAAGTCTAGCGTCCCAAGCAGTTTATGTCAACGCGAACAAGATCGGTTTAGCCCCAGGCGGAACGGTTTCGGGAAAGGCGTGGCTTTCGCCGCACCGCTCTCAAGCCTCACGAAATGCGGGCTTTAGCCTCGAAGGAGATTCGAGGTCTGCGACATCGCAGATTCTTGCACATAGCGCTTGACTTCGGCCAAAAGAGGATTAGCATTGAATTATCACCTCCGATCCAATTCAGGATCGAATGGGCCGATAGCCAAGGAATGTCACCGCTTCTTGGTTGCCGGCCCATTTAAATTCCAGGCAGTTCCCTGCTGCGAAGGCGGGTCCGGCGCTATTGAGCAACCTTCCGGCTGGTGATAATATTCCGCCGCCGGCGCGATTCGGCTCACGCCTGCCCCTCACGTTCGCCTGTAGGAGTATCCTCATGCGGTTGCGCATCACTCTGCTGATCTTCTCCCTAGTGTCGTTGTTCTCCGCGGTCGCGTCCGCTGCGAAGCCGCAAACCTTCCTTACCTTGATCAGCGAGCCCGGGGACTGGGTTGGCCAGGGAATTACGCAAACCCTTACTCCGGCCGACG
>JBEKWZ010000832.1:0-2745 GCA_049512555.1 Candidatus Sulfotelmatobacter sp.
CGCCCAAGCGATTAAGATATGCAGTAGAAAGAAGGCACCCAGCACTCCCAACGTGCCACCGATGAGCGCAAGGAGCAGACTTTCGGTCAGCAATTGCCCGATGATTCTGCCTCGCGTCGCGCCGAGCGAAGAGCGAATCGCAATTTCTGACTGTCGCGCAGCGGCACGCGAGAGAAGCAGGGTGCCAATGTTCGCGCACGCGATCAAGAGTACAAGAGCAGCCGATCCCATCAGGATGAGGAGCGCAGGCCGAAAGTTCCCAACTATGTCCTCGCGTAAAGGCACCAGTCTGACTCCAAGGTCTCGATTGGAAGCGGGATACTTTTGCGCCAGGCTCCTCGCAATAGCCGCCATCCCGGCTTGCGCCTGGGACAACGTTACGTCGGCGGCGAGGCGGCCAATCACCGACATTCCGAGATTGCCGCGTGTGACAATCTCTTCGCGTAAGTCCGGCCGCGCTGACGTAGTAGCGACCCAGATTTCTGTGTGTGGGTCGGGAAACTGGAAGCTTGGCGGCATGATGCCGATCACCTCGTAAGCATAGCCATCCAAAGTGATTGATCGGCCTATCACGCCTGGATCAGAAGCGAAGGAGTTGGACCATAAGGAGTGGCTTAAGACTACGGCTTGCTGATTAGAGCCGACCGCGAGGAATCTGCCTTTATAGGGCTGAACGCCAAGGGTCTCGAAGAAATCAGACGACACAACCTCGCCCCGTATTCGCTCTGCTTGGGGAATTCCAGCCAGGTTGAACGCCTTCTCTTCGTAGGAGGCGATCTTGCCGAAAAACCGGTTCTGTTCGCTCCAATCAACGAAGTCTGGATAAGACGTGTTCCCGTACACGTCACCAGACTTTAGATTATAGGTATTTACTTTCACGAGCTGTTTGGCGTCCGGGTAAGGCAACGGCCGAACTAACACCTCATCCAGAATGCTGAACACAGCGGTGTTTGCCCCGATGCCCAGCCCCAACGTGAGCACAGCCACGACAGTAAACCCCGGACTTCTTCGCAGCTGCCGGGCGGCATAACGAACGTCCTGGATCAAGCTGTTCATCGTTCGCCTTCCCTACTCGTATCGCAAAGCCACCATCGGATCGACTTTGGTGGCACGGCGCGCCGGGATGTAGGTTGCCAAAAGAGCAACGCCCACCAGGAGTGACGCAACCATCAGAAATGTCATCGGATCGCTCGGGCTCACGTCGAAAAGCAGACTTGATAGAAAACGCGTTACCAGAATCGACGCGATCAATCCAATGCCGATGCCTGCCAGTGCGAGCAGTGAGCCTTGCCCGAGCACGAGTCGCAGAATATTCTCGCGCGTAGCGCCCAACGCTATGCGGATGCCAATTTCGTTCCTGCGCTGCGTCACGGAATAAGCCATCAGGCCGTAGAGTCCGACTGCGGCTAGCGCGAGCGCCAGCGCCGCGAACAGGCCAAGCAGTTGGGACGAAAAACGCGGCTGCGCCACCGAAGCGTCCCGAACATCGTCCATGGACCTCAGGCTCGAAAGCGTCACGTCCTTGTCAGTCGCGCTTACGCTTGCCCGCAAGGCCGCAGCCAGGCTGATGGGATCGGCTGCGGCGCGCACTACTAAGTTCATACTTGGAAACGCAATTTGCGCGTAAGGAACGTACATTTCCGGCTCTTGCGGATCACTCAGCGCGCTGTGGTTGATATTGCCGACAACGCCCACGATCTCGCGCGCCGATTTCGGATCGCCCATCAACTCCAGGCGCTTGCCAATCACGTTCTCGTCATTGAAGAAATGCACCGCGAAGGCTCGATTTACGATTAACACTCCCGGAGCATTTTCAGAATCGCGCGCCTCGAACCATCGGCCTGCGATGAGAGGGATACTCATGGCTGAAAAATAGCCGGGCGTTATCTGGCGGAATTGCGCGTCATCGAACTCGCTTGGACCGTAGCTGCGGCCAGGAATATGGAAGGGGTTGTCGAGATTCTCGCCGCCAAGCGGCAAGTTCGAGGTGGCTCCGACGGCCTCGACTCCGGGAAGAGATTTGACTTGTTCTTCGAACTGCCGCCAGAATTTTGCGCGGCGCGCCGGATCGCCATACCGTCCGTATGCCGGATCGTTCAGGCTCAGGCGCGCCGTTATCACGTGCTCCGTCTGGAAGCCCGGACTCACGTGAATGAGCCGCCAGAAACTTTTCAGAAGCAATCCCGCGCCCACCAGCAGCGTCAGCGAGACCGCGATTTCGCCCATCACCAACGCACGGCTCAGTCGTTTATGCGTATGAGACGCTGAAGTTCGACCGGACTCTCTTAGCCCTTCGGCAAATCCAGATCCAGAAAGCCGCCAAGCGGGAACCAGTCCGAACCCAACTCCCGTCAGCAATGAAACGCAGATCGTGAAAAGCAACACCGACGCGTTGATGTGCACCTCGTTTAGCCGAGGAAGATTGGATGGTCCCACCGCGCGCAGCACCTGAATTCCGCCGGTTGCCGCGAGCACCCCTAACGCACCTCCCGCGCTAGCGAGCAGGACGCTTTCCGTGAGCATCTGCCGTATCATTCGGCCTCGGCTTGCGCCCAGCGCCGATCGCAGAGAGAACTCCCTTTGACGTGCCAGCGACCGCGCCAACAGCAAATTCGCGACGTTGACGCACGCGATAAGAAGCAGAAGAGCGACCGCACCCCACATGAGCAGCAGTGCAGGACGCACGGGTCCTACCAGCACATCCCGCAGCGGCCGCTGGCGGAGAGACCAACCTTGGTTCGTCTC
>JBEKWZ010000833.1:0-2744 GCA_049512555.1 Candidatus Sulfotelmatobacter sp.
GGGGCTTGGGAGAGAAAATGGGTGCCCCATTTCTCGCGCGCACTTTGACCGAGAAGTGGGTTCCTGCCGGATGCTACGGCTGCTGGCTGACCACCGGAACTTGCCCCCCGCCCTTCGCCCAGGTAGAAGCGTTCAAACACTCCACCGTCCCGTCGATGATTTTCGAAATCCCATCCTTGAACTTGTCCGGATCAACAATCTCCCGCGCCGCTACCGCGTCCACGGTGGCCAGAGCATTTTCCAAAAAGGACATCGCGGCATCCTTCTTCTCGGCCCCGGACTTACTCCCAAACAGCGCTTCTATCCCGCTTACTAACGCAGGAATAAACGATATCCCCCGCAACAGCTGATTCAGAAAATTCATACTATTCTCCTTGAAGGATTCCTTGCGACCAACTGAAATCTTCGGTAGCCGCCTCAATTTGCGCAGCTGCCGCGTCTCTAGACGATGCTGGCCAAAATATTATTGAGCGTGGCCAGGTTGGGGTCCGCGCCGTCCATTTTGCCGACTATCAGCGTCAGGCACACCTTCAATTCGCTGGCCTTGCTCAACGCTAGCGAAAGCATGCCCGGCATGTCGATCCCGTGCGAATTTGCGGCCGCCAGTGTGTTCGCAGTCGACGGCGTCACGGTCTTCAGGTTGGTGATGATTGTCGTGCTCGGTGTGCTCATAGTCTCTCCTTAGTAGTCGTAAATCGTGCTGATCGAAATTGTCTTCACTTGAAGCGCCCTGATGTGATCAGTCATGGTGCGACTTGTCTCGCGGTTGGTCCCGTTTAGCGGACGGCTTGCTCGTGCTGTCATGTTGCTCGATCATGCGTTTAAGTTCGCTTTGGCCCTCTCGCAGTTCACTGAGCTGCACTTCGGCCCGTATCCGTCCTTCTGTATTCGCCTCGGAGATCCTCTCCAGATTCACCACTCTCGCCTTCGTGGTTCCAATGTCTGAGTCGCGCGTTGAGGTGTTCCGCGCATCCTGCAACACGTAGCCAGTCAGCGATAGCGCGATCGCTGCGATCGCCACCAGAGTGCGGCCGTCGAACGGCAGACGCTTGCCCGGTTCCTGAGTGCGCCCGCGTTCGTTCGCTACCGATTCCCGCAGGACCTCGATCATCTCGTGCATTTCGGCCAACTGCCCCAGGACCTCGAGTTGAAAATCTTTGGACGTGTAAGGCACGCCTCGTGCCGGTCGCGCTCCGCTGCCGGCCGCTCGTACGATCCCCGAAACTTCGTCGGAGCTCATAACGGATAATCCACATGCAAAGCGGCCGCATACCGTGAATACCGCGGCGGCGACGAGTTGTCATACAGCCGCATGAAATAAGTCTGCGTACGCGCCAGCCGCGCCAGACTGAATGTTTGCGTGCTGAACCGCCCCAGCAGATTCCGGTCGTTTGCAACTCCCCAACCATAATCGTGCAGCCGGACCTCAACCCCCCCTAGCGTCGGCGGAGCGACTCCCGCATCCACCGAGACCGTCGTCGAACTCACCGCCGTAATCTGCGCCTCCGTCAGGTTCGCCAGATAGTACGACCCAACCTGCGTCGTCGAAAGCTGCACCGGCATGTCCTGCAACGGAACCGTTGTCGCACTCGAAGCGTCCTGTAGCGCCAGCGGCGTTGCCACGTCGTTCGCAAACTCGATCGTGTACATCCCCCGATCATCCGCCGGATCAGCCACGTCAATACTGACCGTCCGCACAATCGCGCTGAACACGGCGTTGCGCGAAGTCACGTTCACCGCGATCCCGTCCCCCGGAAAAATGTCGCTCGCCTCGCCCGGCAGAAAGTCACTCCACGTCTCGTACGTGCCCATCCACGCCAGCCCAGTCGCATCGTCCAGAATCGCCAGCGCCGCGTTCTCACAATCTGCCTGCGTCCGCGCGCTGGGAGTCTTCATCGCCCTTACAATCCCCCGCACTCCGTTGTCCGCTCCATTCCGCAAACTGGCAACACTAGCGCTATTCACCACCTCCGCCGCCGCCCGTCCCGACCCGCGGTAACTCACGACGATCAGCGTATTCAACGCCGGCACATACGTTGGATAAAAATCCAGCGTCGTGGAACTGGCAATCTCGCACTCCGCTCCGTCCGACAGCGACCCGACAATCTCCGTCGTAAAACTTACGTCCGCCAGAGTGTTATAAGTCGCGTCCGCGAGTGCCGTTCGTACCTCCGCAAGCGAAATGTGAGTCACATACGTGTACGCGATGCTGCATTGCATGCTCGTCGCGTTCACCAGCGCGTACGTACAAAACCCTGGCGCATTCGTAATCACGCCGTCAAAAAGCACCGCTGCAGGCGCAACGAGGGTCGCCAAATTCGATGGATCAATGTCCTGAAGCTCGAGCACCAGCCTCACGTCCGCCGCCACCGCCGCTCCCCCTAACCCGCTTCCCGCCGGATGCACCGAAGAGTGATACGTCTCTTCCGACCGGTACACTTCCATCGAATAGATGTAAGTCGTCAAAACGTACCGGTGTCCGGCCGTCGTCGCCACCGCGGATCCAGTTGGCGCTCCACTGATGAGCGCCTGTATGCTCGATCCCGATCCCGAGGGCGTTACCTGAGATCCCGCCAGGCACCCAGCGGCAGAAATAGCTCCCGTATACAGTCCGCCCAGCACTCCCGTCGAAGCCCCCGTGAAGCTCACATCTCCGTGCTGCAACTCCAGCGCGCCGCCCATTTCGATCTGCTCAATGAACGCAACTGACGTCTGCCCGTCCTCGCCTGTCCCTCCGGCCACCT
>JBEKWZ010000834.1:0-2742 GCA_049512555.1 Candidatus Sulfotelmatobacter sp.
CCCTGACCTTTCTCTTATTGGCAGTGCCGGCCCTCATCGGCATGTTTTGGGGGGCTCCGCTCATCGCGAAGGAGTTTGAGACTGGAACCTATCGTCTGGCGTGGACCCAGGGCGTCACCCGCACGCGTTGGCTGACCACAAAATTGGGCGTCGGTGTCTTGGCCGGTCTGACAGTCACCGGCCTGCTCAGCCTCATGGTGACGTGGTGGTCGAGTCCCATCGATACCGTGAACGCAAAGTTCTTCGACCCACTCGTTTTCAGTACGCGCGATCTAACCCCGGTGGGCTACGCGGTCTTCGCGATGATGCTCGGTGTCACGGCAGGACTGCTCATGCGCCGGACCATTCCCGCTTTGTTCAGCACGTTGGCGGGGTTTGTGGCTATTCGGTATGTGATGAACTCCTTGGTGCGGCCGCATCTTATGGCACCTCTCCATCAGGTACTCGCCATCAACGCGAGGTCGCCGCTGGACATGGGTGAGACGCCCACAGGCTTTCAGGTTACGGCAACGACTCGTGGGGTACTGCCTGGCGACTGGGTTTACTCGAACCGGATCGTAGACAACGCCGGGCGAGCCCCAACCACTGCGTTCCTCCACCGTGCGTGTCCATTAAGCCATGCAAGTGCCCAAGTGAACTACAAGACCTGCGCCAACAATCTCGCCGCCCGCTTCCATGAGCTGGTCACATATCAACCTCAGAGTCGGTACTGGACGTTTCAGTGGTACGAGATGGCGATCTACATGGTGTTGGCCATCGTTTTAGGTGGAATTTGCCTGCTCTGGATCCGGCGCCCAACCTGAGCTGAGCATCGGCGCACACTGATCTGTTGAGTTCGAGGGATGACTAGATCGTGGAGTCACGGCCGATTGCGTTGATGAGGGTGCGCTTCCTGTATCGAAGCACCCACACTGTGCATCGATGACATTCATCGTTTTATCGCCGCTACTACTGCAAGTTCGCATCGTCGCAGATCGTTGGTGTCGGAGGCCCGACGCAACAAATCTGCAACCTTGCATTGGAGACTCGGTGGGATCTAAATTGCTCAGCTTCCGATCACAGGAGGTTTCGCACTGACAATTACAGAGCCGCCCCACAACCGCGGCGTAGCAGTGCCGTCGGGAGTGATCATCACAATCTCGTAGTTCACGGTGTTTGAACTCAAGTCACTTTGGTCAGGAAATGTCCAATTTCCCTTCACAATGCAAACACTGACGTCCTCGGTCGAGGGAATCGAAGAATAGGCAGACGATTCACCCATGGGATCGAAGTTTAAAAGCCACGTTGCCAAGTTGCCCGCGGTCGTCGGGTACGCGTCAACGATGGTCGCAAGTCTTGAAGGCGAAGTATCCGAGGTCGTAGGTTGTATGCCCGTGAGATACGACCTACACGCTGTCTCGGCAGCCGCTTCTCTCGCGCTTTGGTGTGGCGAGGAAGCTTGTGAAGATACGGTGGTAAACAAAAGTACACCCGCTAACGCCGCGGCCACAAATGTCGCGGAACCGCTGATACGCCTTCGTCGCCGACTGTCAGACCCTTTTCGATCGTTCTCAGTCATTCGCTTGCCTCCATTGAAGTGCAATTGATGACATTCTCGTCTATTTCCAGCCACCAGTGAATGTCACGGGATGAGGTTTCACCAGCGCCACATTTAATACGCGATTTCGCATCGGATTCCTGATGATTGCCGCCTTCGGTGGTCCGACATAACAAGTCTGCAACCTTGAACTGGAGATTGAGGCTCGGCGCCAGCGATCCGCCTCTGCGATGATCATTACGTGCGGACAGAGCTCAAATACGTCGAACTCAAGACAGGGTTCAATGGTGACGGACCCGCATCGATCAGATGGGTCACATTCTCAAAGACAGGAAGGACTGTTTACTACCGAGGTCGAACTCTTCAGCGAATTTTCCGAGGCGGAAACGGATCCAATCATTATGACGTCGCAACGGGCGAGGAATACTGGATCTCCGGCGTCAAAAAGGACCGCCATGATCGACATTGGTCTGGTAGAGGAGTAGTGGAAATCGATGACGACGCCCGCGATGAATACGAGCGAATTGTTGGTGGCGGGTCTCAGTCAACTAACTAAAAACTAGATCCCTGGGTTCCATTGGCTTGTCGCAAGAAGTTCGGGACCTTGACAACGTAAAGACAAGTTCCTCAAATCGCCTTTCGAGTCCCTTGTTAATACGTATAGGCGCTTTCATCACACTCACTCCTCGGGTGCTTTGTTCGGTCAATTCCTAGAGCCCGAGGACGGCCGGCGCGAAGCGCCAAGCCGTCCGTTCGGGCCAACTTTGTGATCATCAAAAATCTCAATCCTCTGAATTCGAGAAATATTTCAAGGACTCCTCAAAGTTTCTGTTCGAAATCGAGGAAACGCGTGTGGCTAGTTCTAGTAGAGGGTGAATTTCTCGGCCCTCCACTAGGAGCACCGTGGAACGACCAAAAGTCACCGACAATGAGAAGTTCGGGCGGGATAGCCGTTGCCGAGACCGTTGGATGCGAGCGGATTCATGAGCGACGGTCGCGACCTGTCACGGGCGGCTGGCATTCTGATCGCAATAGGACTGCGGCTCATTTCAGAGGAGTCGAGCGAGGAGGAAAACGATGAGCACAACGGTCGCTTACGTGAGGGTCTCGACTGAAGACCAAGTGGAGTTCTCGCCGGACGCCCAGGTGAAGCGCTGTCGCGATCTCGCGCGACTCCGTGGACTCGAGCCCGTGACCGTGCTCGC
>JBEKWZ010000835.1:0-2742 GCA_049512555.1 Candidatus Sulfotelmatobacter sp.
CATCGGGTAACCTCCAAATAGCTTTCGTAATGCTACCGGCTTCGCTCGGCGGACGGACGAATGCGTCCGTCTCTACATGGAACGCTAGCCCTCCACCGCTTTGCGCAGAGCGGCTCGGGCCAGGATGCGCGTCGAGTCCAGCATGGGGAGCGGGGATTGTTCCTGCGTCATTAGCAGCGGAATCTCCGTGCAGGCCAAGGCCACCGCGTCGCAGCCTTCATCTTTCAGGGCGCGGATCACTTCTGTGACGTAGGCCTGGGTGCGCGGCAGGAATTTTCCCTGGACCAGTTCGTCGAAGATGATGTGGTGGATGCGCTCGCGCTGCTCGGCGGCGGGGACGCGGTACTCGATGCCGGCGAATTTGAGCGTGTCGCGGTAGACGGGACCGTCCATGAGCGATCGAGTGCCGAGGACTCCGAGGCGTTTGTAGTTGTGGCGCTTGGCCTCGTTCGCGACCTCGACCGCGATGTGCAGCCAGGGGCGCGGCGATCGGTGCGCGACCAGATCGAAGGCCTGATGAACCGTGTTGACGGGCGCTATGAGGAAGTCGGCTCCGGCGCGAGCCAGTTTCTCTGACGAGGAAAGCATGAGTTCGGCGACTCCCGCCCAATCGTTGGCATCGATGCAATTCTTGTATTGGATGAAGGGATGGCCGTGCATCGATACTTCGGGGTGGTTGTAGGGACCGAGTAAGTCCGCGCCTTCGACGCAGATGGTGCGGTAGCAGAGCGCGGCGCCTTCCGCGCTGGATGCGACGATGCCGATGTGTAACATCAGTTCCCAGTGTCCAGTCCTAAGACCGGTTCAGCTCTTGATTGTAGCCTGCGCGACCGCGTATGGGCTGGCGTCGCGGTAACGCTTTTCGAATTCTTCGCGGGTGCAGATGGTTTTCGTATCGACGACGCGGTCGATGGCCAGGATGCCGTCGAGGTGATCGATTTCGTGCTGCAGGAGTTCGGAGAAACTGCGATCGTCCCCGGCTTGGAATTCGAGCGTCTCGCCGTTGAGGTTCTGATAGCGAATCGTGACTTTGCGGTGGCGTTCGACTTGCATGAAGATCGAGAGGAAACTCAGGCAGGCGTCCCACACGATGATTTTCTCTTCGCTGCGCTCGATGATTTCCGGGTTGATGAGCGGCCATGGTTCGGCGCCGGGGAGTTGGAGGAAGATGACGCGCTGCAGGACTCCGAGTTGGGGAGCAGCGATGCCGCGTCCGTAGCCGGTTGCCGAACGCCAATGCGCCAGCGTGTCGGCCAGATCCTGGACCAAATCGCGGACCTCGCGGGCTGCGAGGTTCTGCACTAGCACGGCTTTTTGCCGCAGGAGCGGGTCACCGAGTTGGAGGACGGGGCGGATGGGCATGGCAGTTCTCAGTTAGAGCGAGCTGCTCAGGTTGAATTCGATGCGCAAATTCTTGGATATCCCTCGTCACTGGTTCTATTTCTTCGGCTCGGACTTAGGGTCGGACCAAGTCCGCATCAGCACGACACACAGCGCGAGAGTCAGCAGAAAATCTGCGAGGTAGGGATGAGCCGGCCAAATCTTTTGCGGCAATCGAAACCACCAAGCCGAGATTGAAACAATCGTCGCTGCAAGGCTGACCTTCAGAGTTTTCATGTCTGCGACCGACCGCCGGCGCTCGCGGGCGTCGGTGATTCTACAACATAGTGGCCGATCACCTGGCCGCGGCTGCGTCGAACAGGCTCAGAAGCTCGAGCTTCTTTTCCGCGGGAAGAAAAGATGCTTCGAAGGAGTTGCGGGCGAGCTCGCGAAGGTGCTCGTCGGTGAATCCGAAAGTTTCCTGGGCCAGCTGGTACTCGCGCGAGAGCGTGGTGCCGAACAGAGCCGGGTCGTCGGTGTTGAGCGTAATCATGACGCCCTGGTCGAAATAATTTTTGGTGGGATGGTCGGCGACCGTCTTGCAAACTCCGGTGCGGAGGTTGCTTGTGATGCAAAGCTCGACTGGAATCTGGCGCTGGGCGAGTTCTTCGATCAGGTCGGGATCCTGGGCGGCGGTGAAGGCGTGGCCAATGCGCTCGGAGTGCAGGTTGAGCGCTCCCCAAATGGATTCCGGGGGCCCGGTTTCGCCGGCATGCGCGGTCAAGCGCAAACCATGGTCCTCGGCATAGGCGTAGACGCTGCGGAAAAGTTCCGGCGGAGCTTTGAGTTCGTCGCCGCCAATGCCGATGCCAACAACCTGGCGGTCCTGATAACGCACTGCGAGCTCGAAAACCTTCTGCGCTTCCTCGACGCCGAAGTGGCGGGTTGCGTCGAAAATCCAGAGCAGCGATACGCCGAAATCGCGGGCGCCGCGGGCGCGTCCGCGTTCGAGGCCTTCAAAGATGGCCGCAAAATCCTGCTTGCGGAAAAGGCAGACCCCGACCGCAACGTAGACCTCGGCGTGGAGGATGTTCTCTTCTTTCAGGCGCTGCATAAGCCGGTAGGTGATGAGTTCGTAGTCGTCGGGGCCGCGCAGGTGCGCGCTGACGGCTTTGAAGGCCATCAGAAAACTCTGGAAGTCGGTGTAGGTGTAGAGGGCCTCGACTTCGGCGAGGGTGGAGCGGTCGCCGTGGTGGGCGCGAAGCTCAAGAAGAGTCGCCGGCTCGACGGCGCCCTCGAGGTGCAGGTGCAGCTCTGCCTTGGGGAGTTGACGGATGAAGGCATTGGGCGGGCGGTCTGCGGCAGAGCTCATGGAATGATTGTAGATTCTTGACCGGGGATTTGCGAGGGAGCATCGATCTG
>JBEKWZ010000836.1:0-2738 GCA_049512555.1 Candidatus Sulfotelmatobacter sp.
AAGATCAATGCCCGCGAACTCAAAGTTGAGCAGCGCTGGCCCACCGCTCCTTGCGCCTCTCCCAGCAGCATGGCCATGGACCGCGCCAACCGACGTCTGTTCATCGGATGCCGAAGCAAGGTCATGGCCGTGCTTGATGCAGACACGGGAAAAGTCATCACCACGCTGCCGATTGGAGATCACGTGGACGCCACGGCCTTCGACGCGGCGACTAAGCTGATTTTCAACTCCAACGGCGAGGGCACCATCAGCGTGATTCATGAGGATAGTCCTGACAAATATTCGCTCGTCGAGACTGTGAAGACTGCGCCACGGGCCAAGACCATGGCGCTCGACCCGAAAACTCACCGGCTTTTTCTTTCAACGGCAGAAAACGGACAATTCGAAGTTCTGGTCGTGGGGCAATAAGAGTTAATGTCGAAAACGGGGCTGTCCTCTATGAGTTCGAAACGCACGCCTTTCACGCAAGCTCTGGTCGTGCTGCTCACTGCTCGAGGGTCGTCTCCGAGTTGGCCGGCTTCTGTGTCACCTGCTTCGTGCTCGGCAATTGCGAACGATCCCACCCGCCGCCCAGGGCCTCTACCAATGCCACGGCGGAAGTCATCTGTTGCACCTGAAGATTATTCAGAATCTGCTGGTCCGCCAGCACCGTGGTCTGAGCAATCAGTACGTCGGCGTAGGGATCGACGCCCGTCTCGTACCGGGCCTGTTCGAGCTTGAGGTAGATTTGAGCGGAATTGACTGCCTGCTGTTCTTGCTGGATCTGCTTGGATAAGATGCGAACTTCCGCAAGAGAATCTTCCACCTGTTGAAAGGCGGCCAGCACGGTCTGGCGGTAGCTGGCCAGATCCCCATTGTAGGTCGCAACATACTGTTGAACCGTGGCGCGACGCAACCCGGCATCGAAGAGAGTCTCCGGGAGAGATGCGCCGATCGACCAGAAACGGCTGGGCCAGGAAAGCCAATTATGGAAGGCGGAACTTTCGAAGCCGCCTTCGGCGTTCAAAGTCAGGTTCGGAAAATAGGCAGCGTAAGCGATGCCGATAGTCGCGTTAGCTTGAGCCATGGTGCGCTCGGCGGCGGCGACGTCGGGGCGGCGCTCGAGCAGTTCCGAGGGCATGCCGACTGGAATCGGTGGCGGAGCAACGGTCATCGGCTTCACCGGAATGGAGAAACTGGAAGCGGCCTTACCGATGAGCACAGCAATCGCGTGCTCGTATTGCGCCCGCGCGATTCCGACATTGGTTGCGCCGGCCTGCGCGCTCTGCAGCGTGGTCTCGGCTTCGACCACAGAGATCTGGTCGTCGATGCCGGCTTCATAGAGCGCACGGGTCAGGTCGTACGCTTTCTGGTCCGCCGCAACGGTGTCGTCGAAAATCCTTTGCAGTTGGTCCTGGCCGCGAATCTCGAAAAAATACTCCGCGAGGCCAGCCTGCTCGGTGAGGCGCTCGTTCTCAAGATCGGCCGCGCTGACCTGGGCAGCGTACTGCGCTTGGTGCACGGTGTTGCGGACCTTGCCCCAAAGGTCGGGCTCCCAGGACGCTTCGAGCGGCAATGAATAGAGCGTGCTTTGCAGCTGCGGGCTGGCGGTAGTGCCCGTGCTGGACGTGTTATTGGTGCCCGCGTTCGCCGAGGCTCGCGAGCGGGTGAACGAAGGTGCGACCGATAGCGTTGGGAAGTATTGCGCACGGGCCTCGCGCACTACAGCCCGGGCTTCCATGAAGTTCTCGAAGTATTGTTTAATGTTCTGGTTGTTGATGTCCAGTTGTTCCTCCAGCGCGTTCAGTTCGGAATCGTTGAAGATCTCCCACCACTTGCCTCGTAGCTTGGCATCCGCAGGTTGTGCAGGCGTCCAGAGTCCGGCTTCCTGGGACTGCGAGGGTGATTCCTTGTACCCCGGCGCGGGAGCCGGCGGCGAAGGTGGATGGTATTTCGGTCCGACTACGCAGCCCGCTAGGACCAACAAGAGTGCAGCTCCACACAACCGAATCATGCCGTTCACTGGTCTTCGTCTGAGGATCTTCATAGAGTTCCTGTCTAGCCGATTCAGCTCACCCACCGTTCGCTTCAGACCACTGTGCTAACTGGCCTCCGGAGCTGGGGAAAGGACGGCGCGCTGTTTTCCCTGCATCCGTAGCCGCAGCCGGTCGAACGCCAAATAGACGACGGGAGTTGTATAAAGCGTGAGCAACTGGCTCAAGATGAGCCCTCCCACAATCGTGATACCTAAAGGCCGGCGGAGCTCATATCCCGTGCCCGTCCCCAGCGCCAACGGCAAGGCGCCCAATAACGCAGCCATCGTCGTCATCAGGATCGGACGGAAGCGCAACATGCATGCCTCGAAAATAGAGTCTTCTGGACTCTTCCCCTCTTCGCGTTCCGCCTGAAGAGCGAAATCGATCATCATGATGGCATTCTTTTTTACGATTCCAATCAACAGCACAATGCCAATGATGGAGATAATGTTCAGATCCTGCTTGAAGAGCAGCAAGGCCAGCATAGCGCCTACGCTCGCCGACGGCAGGGTCGAGATAATCGTCAGTGGATGAACCAGGCTTTCGTACAAAATACCGAGAACGATGTAGACCGCCAGCAGCGCCGTTACAATCAGCACGGGCTCGGTGCCCAGAGACTGCTGGTAAGCTTGCAGCGTGCCGGCATAAAAGCCCTGCAAAGTGGAGGGCGTGCCCAGCCGCTTTTGCATCTGGCTGATGGCCAATGTGGCATCGCTCAAAGAC
>JBEKWZ010000837.1:0-2735 GCA_049512555.1 Candidatus Sulfotelmatobacter sp.
CGCCGAGTGCTTCCTGCATGTGAGCGCCGCGAATTACAACATGTACAAACTGGTAGGAGCACCGTTCCCCGCAGGGCTCGATGTGGCGGGGATGGAACAATCCACTACGGACAAAGCGAAAGTCATCGCGACGCTGAAGCTCTCCTACGCGCACGCCAAACAAGCCATCACCGACATGCCCGACGCCAACCTCGAAAAAACGATGCCCTGGCTTGGCGGGACCATCACCCAGCGCGGCATACTTCTCTACATTGTCCCCCACATCGCCGAACACCTCGGACAAGCCATCGCCTATGCGCGCATCAACGGAGTCGTCCCCCCATGGTCGGAAGACCCTCCGAATAAGTAATTGGCGGTAACCACAACCGGCCGAAAGCCGCATCCCGCAATCCCCGCCAGTATGCTAGATTCAAAAGCTTCATGGACCTTGCGCCCACCATCTCAACCCAGGGCCTGAGCCGCCGCTTCGGCGATCTCGTGGCCGTCGACGGCGTCGACCTGCGCGTCGCCCCTGGACAATTCTTCGGCTTCCTCGGCCCCAACGGCGCGGGGAAATCCACCACCATCAAGATGCTGACGGGCCTGCTCGCGCCCAGTTCCGGCCGCATCGAAATTCTCGGCATCGACTTGAATGCGCATCCCGTCGAAGTCAAGCGCCAGATCGGCGTTGTCCCCGAGGGTATGGCGCTGTTCGGCCGCCTCACCGGCGCCGAGTTCCTCAGCTTCGCCGGACGCATGTACGGTCTCGACCGCACTACCGCGGCCAAGCGCGCTGCCGAATTGCTTGATTTTATGCAGCTCGCCGACCAGCCGAAGAAACTGGTCACCGACTATTCCCACGGCATGCAGAAAAAGCTGGCGCTCGCCGCCGCCGTGATTCATGCGCCCAAGGTTCTGTTTCTCGATGAGCCGTTCGAAGGCGTGGATGCCATCGCCGCCGGCACTCTGAAATCCATGCTGCAGGGCATGATTGCCCGCGGTGCCACAATCTTCCTGACTTCGCACGTGCTCGAAATCGTGGAGCGTCTGTGCAGCCACGTCGCCATCATTCATCAGGGAAAGCTAGTCGCGCAAGGCTCGCTCGAAGAACTGCGCGCTGGGGTCGAAGCCCAGACTCCCGCCGGATCAGACGATGAGGGAGTTTCGGGCGAAAAGCTCACGCTGGAACAGCTCTTCCTGCGCATCGTCGGCGGCACGAGCCGCACCGAACAGGAACTTTCGTGGCTGGGATAGCAGGCCGCGCGAAGGCTAGTCCCTCAAGGGCGGGCAGCGCGACGCAACGACTTCCTTCGACGATAAATGCGCCCGGCGCGCAGCCGTCTCAGGGCCGGAAACAGCTTCGGGTGAGTCGTGATCGACATGGTGCGAAGCGAGTAGTCGAAGCGCGCCCCGCAACTGCAGCACACCTTGTAGCTTCGGCCTTCGAGAGTAAAGACGCGGCTCAACTTCGCATGGTGACAGCCGAAGGCGAAGTCCAACACGCTCGCCAAAGGCTGGGTCACTGTTTCCCATAGCAGAGTTGGTCCGGATTGCATCAGTTCATTACCTCCGTACTCAAGATTCTCATCGGCAATCGCAATGCAACCGTGAGCAACCCCACGCCCGCTTGTGATTAGAATCACCTTACTATTGCGCCGGTCGCACCTCACAGCAGAACAAGCCCCATTTCAATGGCTTACGCGGATGCACATTCGCCCCGGATGTGCCAGAATTGAGGCCATCCCAAATGACGCGCCCACAAGTTTCATCCCAGCTCGTCGCCATCGCCGCACTGCGCTGGCGTATGTTCGTCAATGGCCTGCGCAGCAAGCGCGGCAAAATGGAGCTGGTTTCGCGCATCATCGTCACCGCGGCCTTCGCCCTCGGCGGACTCGGCGGCTTTACCGCTGCCACCGGATTCGCCTGGTATTTCGTCTCGCAAGGCAAGGCCGAATATCTCGCCACCTTGTTCTGGCCCATCTTTTTCTTCTGGCAAGTTTTCCCCGTGATGGCCACCGCCTTCACCAATAATCCCGATTCCGGCGAGTTGCTGCGGTTCCCACTGAACTACAGTTCGTATTTTCTGATCCGCCTGGCCTACGGCTTCTTCGACCCGGCGAGTGCGCTCGGCTGCCTGGGCCTGTTCGGCATTCTGCTCGGCGTCAGCTTCGCCCGGCCCGCGCTTTTTCCCTGGACACTGCTGGTGGTGCTGACCTTCGCCCTGTTCAACCTCGTCCTGATGCAGACGGTCTTCGCCTGGCTTGAACGCTGGCTGGCGCAGCGCCGCACTCGCGAAATCATGGGCGTTCTATTCATTCTGGTGATGCTGAGCTTTCAATTGATTGGCCCCATGATGGAGCGGTTTGAGAAAAAGCCGCGCCCCGAACTCAGCCGGGCAACCCAGATCGTGGCCCAAGTCCAGGCCGTTTTGCCTCCCGGTCTCGCAGCGGACGCGATCGCACAGGTCTCCCGTTCCCACTTCCTGATCGGCGTCAGTTCCCTGCTCTTTCTGACAACGCTGACCGCGGCCATCGGAGCGCTCCTCCACATCCGCCTGCGTGCTCAATTCCGCGGAGAAAATCTCAGCGAAGCCGCGGCGCGCCCGGTCGTCGCGCAACCGCAAGGCCTGCAAGTGGGATGGAACCTGTCATGGTTTTCGCAGCCGGTCGCGGCCGTGTTCGAAAAGGAAGTCCGCTATCTGGCGCGCAGCGGTCCCATGCTGCTCACGCTGGTAATGCCGTTATTTATGCTGGTCA
>JBEKWZ010000838.1:0-2731 GCA_049512555.1 Candidatus Sulfotelmatobacter sp.
CTCGACTCCACGGAAACCGACAACGGAGTCTTGACCTTGAAAGTAAATGCTCCGAGCCAGCGTAGCCACCAGTTCCTGATCTCGATGGAGCGCTCGATCAGCGGGGCCAAGGCCGACGCGCCATTCCTCAGCTTCAAAGGAGCGCAGCGCGAGACCGGCGAAGTGCTGGTCGAAGGCACGGGCACCATGGAACTCACCGCAACCGAGGGCGGCGGCCTGAAGCGCATGGACGTGAAAGAAGCGAATCCTTATTTGCGGTCGCTGGCGCACTTCCCGCCCCAAGCCGCGTTCCGCTATCACCGCCAGCCGAGCGAGACGCCCACGCTGGCGCTCGAATGGGTGCGCTTCCCCGACGGCAGCGTGCTCGCGGCCGTGGCCGAGAGCGCCACCGTCACAACCATGGTCACGTCGGAGGGTAAGTCGCTCACCGAAGTGAAACTGATTATCAGGAACCAGGCGCAGCCGTTCCTGAAAGTCGCACTGCCCGCCGGCGTCAGCATTCTTTCCGCCGACGTGGGTGGCGAGCGCGTGAAGCCCGTGCAGGGTCCCGATGGAACCCGCGTTCCGCTGCTGCGAGTGGGATTTCATCCCACCGACTCTTACACGGTTTCGTTCGTGTTCATGCACTCGGGCGCGCCGTTCGCCAAAAAGGGCGGAGCGGACCTGAGCCTGCCCAGCATGGACATCCCCATCAGCCTGTTGAACTGGGAAGTTTTTCTGCCAGAACAATACAAAGTGAAAGATTTTGGCGGCGACGTGATTGCGGCCAATCGTGTGCCAACTGCGTTCCTGGAGGGATCCGCTATGAATCGCCAGACCGGCCAGGACGAGGTTGCCTCCAATAACTTCAGAGTGCAAACTCCTCCGGGGCAAATGGGCGGCTATGTTGTCGATCCGACGGGAGCTGTCATTCCCAACGCGCGCGTGACCATCACTTACGCGGCCACGGGAAGTGGAGTTTCCACCACCACCGACGCTAGCGGCCGGTGGTCCCTCGGAGGCATGTCTTCGGGAAGTTATAAAGCGCGAACTGACGCACCCGGCTTCAAGTCCAGCGTTCTCAACCTGAACTACAACGCCAATCAACCCTCAATGTACGAGTTCCCGCTGAGCGTTGGCACCGCGTCAGAAACGGTGGAAGTGACCGCGCAGGCGGTTCAGGTACAAACCGAGTCGTCATCAATATCAGCGGATAATGCTGCGATGAGGGGCCGCAACTACACTCAGTTGGCGCTGTTGGCTCCGGGAGTTTCGAATCTGAATACCGCCTCCGCCAATGTAGTGAACCTGCAGAAACGGATCGCGGGAGTATTGCCGGTAGCAATTGATGTGCCCAGGGCCGGCACTTCTTTCAGCTTCGTCCGGCCGCTGGTTCTCGATGAGGAAACCAAAGTGACGTTCAGCTACAAGAGCCGGTGAAGCCCGAGGGTCTAACCCCCGCGAACACCTCTGCGCTAGCGTTTTCTGGCCGATGGCTTAGAATGTGTTCGCGGGGAACGCTGATGAGCAAGCCTGAGGAGTGGGTGAAATGGGAAGGCCGCGTGATCGACGGGAAGTTTCCGTTGCGGCAGTGGCTGGGCGGTTCTGACCACAGCGCGGTATTTCTCACGGAGCGGCCCGGGCAGACTCAGAAGGTCGCAGTCAAACTGATTGCATCGGACGCCGAGGCCGACCGTCGGCTCTCGCGCTGGCGCGCCGCGGCGCAGCTTTCGCATCCTAACCTGATGCGCATCTTTGAAGCCGGGCGCTGCCAGGTGGACGGCATGCCGCTGCTTTATCTCCTCATGGAATATGCCGAGGAGGACCTTTCGCAGATTCTTCCTCAGCGCCCGCTCGCGCCCTCAGAAGTAACTGACTTGCTGCCCGCGCTTCTGGACGCACTTTCCTACCTGCACGGCAAGGGTCTGGTGCACGGGCGGGTTAAGCCTTCGAACGTGCAGGCCATGGGCGATCAGTTGAAGCTCTCGGCGGATCAGATCGCGCCGTTTGCGGAGCCGAACTCGGCGGGCCGCCGCGACGTCTACGATGCCCCTGAGACCGCGGTGGGAGTTACCTCGCCGGCAGGAGACGTGTGGTCGATCGGCGTGACGCTGGTGGCCGCGCTCACGCAAAACGTGACTTTCGTGGAAGCAGTGGAGGCCGCAACTTCGCAGCGCGATCCGGGTCCGCAGCACGCTGTTCCCCAACCGTTTCGCGGCATCGCGCGCGAGTGCCTGCATCTCGATCCTAAGCGGCGCTGCTCCATTGCAGAGATTCAGGCGCGCCTGCAGCCTGAGGGGCGGTCGGTGCCGGCCGAGCCTGAAGCCGCTCCGCCTCCGAAGCGGCCGACGAGGCGCGGGCTTATCTTCGCGGTATTGCTTGTAGCGGCGGTGGTGGTCGGGTTCGTCGTTTTCCACTCTCGTGGAAAGAACGCGGCTGCGCCGGCCACAGCCACGAGCGAGCAGCCCACTGTGCAAGCTCCGCCCCAAACCGCGCCGGCACCTGCTGCCAAGCCACCGGTTCAGCAGTCGACTCCAGTTCCGCAGCCTTTGAAAAAGGCCACGGGAACGCGCGGTGAGGTCGCGCACCAGGTTCTCCCGGACGTGCCTCAGAGCGCACGCAATACCATTACTGGCACGATCAAGATCAGCGTCCAGGTTGAAGTGGATTCGTCGGGAAAGGTGACCGCTGCGAAACTCACGCATCCGGGACCAAGCCAGTATTTTGCCCGTCTGGCTCTGAAAGCGGCGCA
>JBEKWZ010000839.1:0-2726 GCA_049512555.1 Candidatus Sulfotelmatobacter sp.
ATCGGCCACGGTGCTGAGGGCGGCGGTGGGTTGAGCGGAATCGTGATGCTGAACTTCCATGTCGAGATCGAGCATCTGGTCGAGGTCGAAGGCGTCGATGCCGGTGATAGCCATACGTAGCGAGTCACAGACGAAATCGCACACGTGATGGTTCTTAAGGAAGGCCGGGTTCTTCGAGAAAACTGCACTCTTCTCGGGCTCTTCCACGTCGGTTTCGAGCGCCATCAAGCCGTCTTTGCGGGCTTTGTTCAGCAGGTCGTACATCATTTTCAAGGTGTCGATGTAGGTCTGCTTGCCGAACTTGGAACTCCCGAAAACACCGCCGATTCCGGCCGCAATTTTCTTGAGGGTGTGAAGCGGATTCGCGACCAGAAGCGTGCCCACGGCCGCGCCGCCAATAGTGACCAGTTCCGCGGGTTGAATCAAGACGCGCAGGTTGCCGTGCTCCATCAGATAGCCGGCCACCACGCAACCGAAAACGATGACGATACCGATAATTGCAAACATTCTCTAGCTCCCGGACGTTTCACTCGAAGCGGAAGCAGCCTGGGTTCGCCAGGCCGACGCCGTCTCCAGTGATTTCTGTACTCGCTCCATGAGCGATTCGACGGTGTCGTCGGCTTGAGCGGTGGCGTGGCCGATGGAAACCGGCAGCGATCGCCGTTCTCCCCACCACTCGATTCCGTCGGCAGCCAGCATGCGGCGGACCCGCTCGCGTACCGAGGGCAACACTTCCTCGCGGCAGCCATTCAGAATGACAAGAAACTGATCGTCCGCCCAGCGTCCCACAAAATCGGTTCTCCACAGCGCGCCTTCGAGCGAGCGCGCGACCACGCGCAATAGAGAGGAACCTGCTTCCGGCCCCAGGCTGGCTCGAAAATGCTGCAATCCTTCCAGCCGTATGCAGAGCACGCCGAAATGTACTTGAAACTCTACAAATGTCGTGAGCGTTTCGCGCAAGTGGGACTGCATCCGTGCATGGCTGGCCACGTTCGTGACTTCGTCGGTGCAGCCGGCAAGCGTGGCGCCGTCCTCCCGGTCACTTGGGGTCGCGGTCGGTTGCAGTTCTTCAAACGTCTCGACCGCACCGACGATCGAACCGTGCTGGTTGTGCACAGGAACGGCGCGGACGCGAACCGGAATTTCATAGCCTGTTTTGTGGTGCAGAAAGCCCTCGCCTTCGGTGGACTGAGACGTCTTGATGGCGCGGGCGACGGGACAATCTTCATGGCAGAATTCACAACCCGGCTGGTCACAGTGCAGCAGGGCTTCCGAGATGCAGGAGTGCCCAATCACTTCGTGACGCAGGCGGCCAGTAATGCGCTCTGCCCCATCGCTCCACAAAACAATTTTCTTTTCCAGGTCGATCACACACAGTCCGGACGGCAGGCTCTCGAGGATGCTGCGACAGATCTCTGAGTCATGCAGAAATGGAGACATTGCCTGGTCCAGGGAAACATCCCTGACTATTGGGCTTATCGGCAAAATCCGCCGGGACTTCAGAGGGAGGTCAGTTGGTGGAGATCGTGAAGTTGACGGTGATGCGGGCCTGGGTCTCGACGGCGTCGGCGCCCAGGTAGTGCGGCTTGAAATGCCACTGCCTGACCGCTTCCTGTGCGGCGCTGGCGAGGATGGGTGGGCCGCTGAGCACGCGCAGATCCTGGATCAAACCATCGCGACCGATGAGCGCCTGCAAGATTACCGAGCCTTGCACTTTCATTTGACGCGCCAACAGTGGATAGCCGGGTTTGACGGGCCGGCTGACCACTTCAGCAGTGTCCCCGGAAACCTGCACGCGTTCGGCGGCGGTACGGACCACGCTGGCCGTAGTGTCGCTGGCGCCGGACGCGGGAGCTTCGGAGGCTGGCTGCGCCGGCCCGCTGGGCTGAAGATCGACGTGAACGGCGTTAGTGCCGGGATGTACGGGGCGATGAACATCTCCGGCGACGACTTCGATTTCGAGTGGCGGCAGCACGGTTCGGGTGGTCGTCGCTGTCATCGGCGAATCGGCGGCCGTAGTAGCGTCGGGCGCACTGGATGCAGATGGGCCAGCCGGGCCGGCATTCGCCGCGCTCGTGAATTTAGACTGCTTGGATTTAGACTGCGACGATTTCGACTGCGACTTCGTACCCCGCGACGTCTTCTCGGCCGGTGACACTGGGCCACTGACAACCGCCTGCGACTGACTCGGGCTGACATCGGGCGCAGCGTCTCGCGGCAGCGGCTGGTCGTCAGCTTCCTCATTGTTGGGGAACCAGAAATTGCGATCGTGGTAAAGCACCACTCCCAACGCGACCAGCAGCAGCATCAGCGCAACCACCATCATGCGCCGCTGCTTCGGCTCAGGGGAGTTGTCGGATCGCCCGTCGGGACCAACCGGACGATCGATCTTTGGGGCCGATGTTTTGAGCTCGATCATGACGGGCCTGAGGCTCTCCTCGGGCAGATTCTGCGCCTAGTAGTATGCCTCTAAAACAGGCGCTAGGCCAGCAAAAGCTTCAGCCCGAGGCACTCGGATGGGCAGAAATGGAACAGTTCATGCATGAGGTGGGAAGTGTCATCGCAGTCAGGAGTTACAGCACGTTTCGCTTTCCCGTTGAGTTCACAGGACCAGCTCAAAGTAAATGAGTGGATTCTTCCGATACACGACGCGGTCAACTTCGCGGAAGCCGCACTTGGCGTAGAATCCGCCTGCGCCCGCGTCCGCATCAAAAGCGTCGAGGCGG
>JBEKWZ010000840.1:0-2723 GCA_049512555.1 Candidatus Sulfotelmatobacter sp.
TGGCTTGCTTCGTGGGCTCGGCCCTGCTTTTGCTGAACGGTGCTCAAACGCACGTGACGTGGGAGATCGTGCTGGCATGTTTAGGGCTCTTTTGGAGCGGTCTGGGTATTGCCTTTGTCGGATTGAAGCGGTGTCGTAGACCTACTCCTCCGGTTAAGTAGCCACTACGGCCTGCATCTCTGCGCTTCACCATCAACCAATCTCCTAGTGATTTCTGTCACCCACGCGTGTGATTGCCACTGGCGTAGAATACGAACATTCGCAATTGTTTTGGCCTGCCGTTGGATGTTAGGCGACCGATGACTCCGGAGGTGACCAGCCCTTGAGCAATCTCCCACAAACTTTGTCCGAGCTTCGCCGCAGCCAGCAATTTTCCGAAGAGCGGGTGCGCAACCGCCGCGTGAAGGACGAGATGCGCGACAACCTCATCGAACGCCTGCGCGGCAGCGGTCCCATTTTCCCCGGCATCGTCGGCTATGACGACACGGTTGTGCCCCAGATCGTCAATGCAATTCTTTCCCGTCATAATTTCATTCTTCTGGGACTGCGCGGGCAGGCGAAGAGCCGCATCCTGCGGGCACTGACCACGCTGCTCGATCCGCAACTGCCGTATCTGCTCGGCTGCGAGATCCACGACAATCCCTACGAGCCAATTTGCCGCCGCTGCCGCGAGTTGCTGGCCAACAATCCTGAAGACGCACCGATTGCGTATCTGACGCCCGACGAGCGCTACGTCGAGAAGCTGGCGACGCCCGACGTGACCATCGCTGACCTCATCGGCGATCTCGATCCCATCAAGGCGGCCAAGGGCGGTCACGCGCTGGGTAGCGAGTACACCGTGCATTACGGATTGCTGCCGCGCGCCAACCGCGGCATCTTTGCCATCAACGAACTGCCCGACCTGGCCGGAAAAATTCAGGTGGGACTGTTCAACATCATGCAGGAAGGCGACGTGCAGATTAAAGGCTATCCGATTCGGCTGCCGCTCGATGTGGCGCTCGTCTTCAGTGCCAATCCGGAAGACTACACGGCGCGGGGCAAGATCATCACTCCGCTGAAAGACCGCATCGGCTCGGAGATTCGCACCCACTATCCCGTCACGGTCGAAGAAGGCATCGCCATCACCACGCAAGAGGCCTGGACGCGGCGCAACGGCCACAACCAGCTTTTGTTCACTCTGCATCTGCCGAATTATGTGCAGGAAGTGATCGAGCGCGTGGCCTTCGCCGCCCGCGAAGACAAGAAAATCGACAAGCGCTCCGGCGTGAGCCAGCGTCTGCCGATTTCGGCAATGGAGAATGTAGTTTCGAACGCGGAGCGCCGCGCCATTCGCAACGATGAAAAAGTCGTTGTGCCTCGCATCAGTGACGTCTACGCCGCCCTGCCGGCGATCACCGGCAAGCTCGAACTGGAATACGAAGGCGAGATGAAAGGCGCCGACCACGTGGGTCGCGAATTGATCCGCGCCGCGATCGCCAAGACCTATGACGAGTACTACACGGGCGCCAACGTCCAGCAGATTGTGCAGTGGTTCGACCTGGGCGGCGAAATTCAGCTGTCGGACTCTGTCCCGGCCGTTGAAGCGTTGGAAAACTTGAAAGAAATTCAGGGCCTGGTCGACAAGCTCGGCCCGCTGAGCGTTTCGCAGAAAGACGGTCCCGAGCAGCAAGTATCGGCGGCGGAGTTCATCCTCGAAGGCCTGCACGCGCACAAGCGCATCGGCCGCAGCGAAGAACGCGTCTTCAAAGCCGGAGAGAAGAAGCCGGAACCGGTCCGCGAGAAATCAGTCGAGCAGGATGAGAGGCCGTACCGGCAGAGACGACAATTCAACTAGTAGAGACGTTGCTTGCAACGTCTCGGCGGTGGCAAGGAACCAGCAGCGGCAGGAAGACGTAGCAAGCTACGTCTCTACGAGATGAAAAGGATTCGCTATTCCAAATACGTGCCCGACGCCGCGGGCGAGATGAGCATGGAAGACCTGCTCAGCGCGCTCTCGGACTACCTGCTGCAAAGCGGGTTTCAGGATTCCATGTGGTACGAGTTGCCCGAGGGCGAGCAGACGCTCGATGAACTCAAGCGCGCCATCGAGCAGGCGCTGATGAACGGAGAGATGTTCGACGAGAATCTGCGAGAGCAGATCGAGCAGATGCAGGCCGACGGCCAACTCGACGAACTGATCGAGAAACTCATCGAGCGCATGCAGCAGGAAGACTACATTTCAATCGACGAACCGCACGACCCATCGCGCAAGTCAAGCGTCGGCGGACAGACTGGCGAAGCGCAACAGGCCAAGTTCGAGATCACCGACAAAAGCCTCGACTTCCTCGGCTTCAAATCGCTGCGCAATCTGCTGGGGTCGCTCGGCAAATCGAGCTTCGGGCGCCACGACACTCGCGATCTCGCCACAGGCATCGAAACCAGTGGATCAGCCAAGACCTACGAGTTCGGCGACACGCTCAATCTCGACATTACGGCGACGTTGTCGAGCGCGATCCAGCGCGAAGGACTCACGCTGCCGCTCAATATCGAATACTCGGATTTGCAGGTGCACCAGTGCGAGTACCAGTCGTCGTGTGCGACCGTGCTGATGCTCGACTGTTCGCATTCGATGATTCTCTACGGGGAAGACCGCTTCACTCCCGCCAAGAAAGTCGCGATGGCGCTGTCGCACTTGATCCGCACCCAGTATCCCGGCGATTCGCTTTCGCTGGTGCTGTTTCACG
>JBEKWZ010000841.1:0-2719 GCA_049512555.1 Candidatus Sulfotelmatobacter sp.
CCCTGATTTTGCCCCTGTTTCGGCCTGTCGGGTCGCTGCCGATCTTCTTGCGCCTGAGGATCTTGCTGATCTTGTGAGCAACCTGGCTGTCGATCTTGCTCCTGCTTTTGGGTGGCGCAGCGCTTCAGCGCTGCGATTGATTCCCCATTTTCTAACCGGGCTTCAGCCCCCGAGGGAGTCAGCTCTACAAACCGTTCCGCCTGTTCTCCAGCCTCGCTTCCATCTCCCGCTTCCCCGCCATCGCCCTCGGGCATCCACACGGTCTCCACGCTCTGCCCGTCGGCAAATGCAATCAGGTAGCGCACCGTCCCATCCTGCGACACGAACCGATTCTCAATCCGTGGCAGCCCGATCGTAACGCCCTTTTCCGCCAGCCTCGCCCGAAGCTCCTGCGACAGAGTCGAGATCCGCTCGATCGATTCCACCCGCTGCCGATACATCGCGTCCGCTATTTGCCGGGCACGATAGGGACGTTCGCCAATGCCGCCGACCAGCGCGGTGAGTTCGTCGCGGTCCAACCCAAGCAGCGCGATCTGTAAAGAATCTTTCATAACTAACTGATTCTAAATAACTAAACTATTCTCGCACACCTACCACCCCTATGTCAGAATGGTACTGACAGTTCTCCAACTCATTTCCCAGGGTTCACTAGAAACAAGAAGGGGTTCGATGAAACCTAGAGATAGCCTTGTAGCGTTGGTCATTGTGTCGATCTTCTTTCTATGGGGCCAATTCTACGTCTTCTGGCACGACAGTACGGCGCTTGTTAATGCGGCGACGATTTATACAACCGATTTGGCAGATGCGAGGACCCCTGAGGCGGTGCAGGCGGTGCATTCCAGGAACCTTGCAGCGCGTCTTTCTGATGTGAGATTCCGTGCCGTTTTCGATTCCGTCGGCATGACTCTGATATTGATCGTAAACTTCTTCATTCTGACTCGTTCCATTCGGAAAGCTCAAATTTCCCAGCCCAGCTCGGTTTGAGCGGGTAGAGATCGGGTTTGGGAGTGTAGGTATTTTCCCTCATTTGAGCCAGAATGTTTTGTCGTCGACTTGATGTTGGGATTTGAAACGAATCGTATTCGTTTTAAGTCGTCTCTAAAATGCAGAAAGCCATGCCCAAAGAAGTCCGCAATATTCGTCGTCAAAAGCTGCCCAACGGGCTGACCGTCATCACCGAGCAGATGCAGCACATCCGCTCCGCCTCCATCGGAATCTGGCTGCAGACCGGCTCACGCGATGAGGAAGCCGAATGGAACGGCATATCCCACTTCATCGAGCACATGGTGTTTAAAGGGACCAAACACCGCACGGCGGAAGAAATCGCCCGCCAGGTGGACTCCGTCGGCGGCAACATGGACGCGTTCACTGCCAAGGAATGCATCTGCTTCAACGTCAAGGTGCTCGACGAACACGTCCCCACCGCGCTCGACATTCTCAGCGACCTGGTGCTGAATCCAAATTTTGATCCCGCCGACATCGCGCGCGAACGCGGCGTGATCATGGAAGAAATCAAGATGGACGAAGATAATCCCGACTATCTCGTCCACGAAATCTTTACCCAGAACTTCTGGAAAGATCATCCCTTGGGCAAGCCGATTCTGGGCACGAAAGAAACGGTGAAGCGCTTCGAGCGCCAGCCGGTTGTCGAGGCCTATGCGCACCGCTTCGCGCCGGGAAACATCATCGTGTCTGCGGCGGGGAACCTCGATCATGATCGCTTTGTCGAACTCGTCACCCGGCACTTCGAGCACATGAAGCCGTCGAAAAACGGAACGAACGGCTTCCATTCTGCCGCTCCGAAGATTGTTTCGCGCATCATTCTCCGCAACAAGAAAGCTCTGGAGCAGGTGCAACTGTGCCTCGGCGTGCCCGCGCATCCTATCGCCCATGAGAAGCGCCACGCTGGCTATATTCTCAACACACTGCTTGGCGGAGGCATGAGTTCCCGGCTCTTCCAGAACATCCGCGAGCGCCAGGGTCTGGCCTACTCGATTTACAGCGATCTCAATCCTTACCGCGATACGGGATGCCTCGCGGTGTACGCCGGGACTTCACTGGCCTCGGCTTCGAAGGTGGTGCAGTCGGTGGTCAGCGAATTTCGCAGTCTCAAGACCCAACCCGTGCCAGAAGAAGAGCTCAAGCGCTCCAAGGCCCAGCTGAAGGGAAGTCTGATGCTGTCGCTCGAGTCGAGCACCGCCCGTATGTCGAACCTGGCTCGCCAGGAAATGTATTTCGACCGCTTCTATGATCTCGACGAACTCATCGAGAGAATCGAAGCCGTCACCGCCGACGACCTCACCGAACTGGCCAACGAGTTCTTCAAGACCGAATCGGTTGCGGTCACTGTCCTGGGAAATCTGCCCGGCCTTAAGCTGACGCGCGACCAACTGGCCTGCTGACGCCAGTGCGATCATAAGTTGATTCGTGGTTCGAGATTCGAAGATCGGGATGAAGCTCGCTATCTCCACCGCTGGCCCAGTTGACGCTATTGAACTGGCCGCGCTTCACACCGCCGTCGCGGAAGATCTTACCCGCCGCTACGGCCGCGGCTTCTGGTCGACCAAGACTTCAGAAAAAGGTGCGCTGCTCGCCATCCGGAACGCGCGTGTACTGATCGCGCGCCGTGGCAAGACTGTCGTCGGAACTCTGAACCTGCCCACCAAAAAGCCCTGGGCTATTGATATCTCCTATTTCACGGCCGTGGAAAAGTCGCTCT
>JBEKWZ010000842.1:0-2718 GCA_049512555.1 Candidatus Sulfotelmatobacter sp.
CGTTGGCCCCAGGCGCGTACGAACCAGTAATTCAGCGCTGCGCCAATCGCGGAGCTGGCCAGTGGAATCACGCGGCCTGCCCATTTCTCCACGACTTCTGTGCTGGCCTTGGCCGCGATGCTTTGGATGACGCGGGGTACGAATTTGTTGACGACCTCTTTTTCCAGAAGTTCGCGGCTGATGTCGACTCCGGCTGCGCTGGCCGCGGCAATCCACAGTTCGGCGATTTCGTCGTCGGTGTTGAACTCGAATCCGTAGAGCAGGCTCAATTTCTGAATCGTTCGCATGGTAATCGCCGAGAGAATCCCGAGGTCGGGGACGATCGTCAGCAGTCCTCCCAGCCCGAGGCCCGCGCCTTCGATGGCCGCGACTTTCATGCCGCTGCGGATGATGGAGTCGGCGACCACGTCAAGCTCGCCAATCTCAAGCGAGTACACGCCGTGATATCCGCTGATGGGTACGCGGTAGGCCGCACGCAGTTGCAGCAAGAATTTTGCGGGATCGACGCGGACAGTCGAGTAGGCGCGGGTTAGCCCCTTCACCATCGCTGTTTCGACGCGCCGGCGGAGCCACGATTTACGCTCGTCTGCCATTGCTTCAACCTTACCGCAGCGGAACGAAGAAAGCCATGCGGGCGTTGGTTCTCGGTTCTCAGAGCTGGCTGTGTTCATCATCCGCGTGGACACTTCACGTGGAAGAGCAGCCCTTCAGGGCCGCGTTAGCGATCGACGTCGGAGTGCGGCTTTAGCCGCGGTGATCACATTCGCGGGTCGCGTCGAGAACGATTCACCGGGGCTAAAGCCCCCGCTTCCAGGCAACTCTGACGCGGCGCTAAAGCGCCGCTCTTCCACGTCACCGCTCGCTGCTCTTCCACCCAGCCACGTCGCCGCTCGTAGCTCGTAGCTCGGGGCTCATCGCTATGTGCTAGCATCATCTTTACTCGATGCCAACTGGAAAACTGCAGATTATCCCCCTCGGAGGCCTGGGCGAGTTCGGTATGAACTGCATGGCCGTTCGCTGGGGCGACGACATTATCGTCATCGACGCCGGACTCATGTTCCCCGAAGCCGAGTTGCTCGGCGTCGACATTGTGGTCCCCGACATTTCTTATCTTGTCGAAAACCGCCAGCGGGTGCGCGGGATCATCTTGACGCACGGGCATGAAGACCACATTGGCGCGCTTCCATGGATGCTCTCCGAACTCAAAGTTCCAGTGTGGGGTACCGAGTTCACGCTCGCCTACGTCGAAGACAAACTCGACGAACACGGCTTGCTCGACGACGCCGACCTGCGCGAAATACGCCCCAACGAGCGTTTCAAAGTCGGACCGTTCACGATTCATCCCATCCAGGTCACGCACAGCCTGGTCGATTGCGTCGCGCTGGCGATCCACACGCCCCTTGGCGTAATCATTCACACCGGCGACTTCAAAGTCGATCCGACGCCCACCGACAACAAACTTTTCGATCTGCACACTTTCGCTGAATACGGCAAGAATGGCGTGCTGGCGCTGTTTCAAGATTCCACCAACGTTGAGCGCAAGGGATACACACCCAGCGAGCGCGCGGTGCGGCGCAAGTTCGACGAAGTTTTCGCTCACACCAAACGCCGGCTTTTTATTTCGTGTTTCTCGTCGTCGATTCACCGCATCAATCTCGCGGTGCAACTGGCCCACGAGCACGGACGCAAGGTCGCCTTCCTCGGCCGGTCGATGAACAACTCCGCGGAGATTGCCGAGGACCTCGGTTACATCGAAGTGCCCGACGGCCTGGTCATCAACCCCGGCGAGATGAAGAATTTTCCGCCGGAAAAAGTTTGCGTGCTCATCAGCGGCACGCAGGGCGAGCCCATGTCGGCCCTATCGCGCGCCGCGGTCGACAACCATAAGCACGCCAAGATTGAAAAGGGCGACACGGTTGTCCTGTCGTCGCGCATTATCCCGGGCAACGAAAAAACTATTTACCGGATGATCGATCACCTGTTCCGGCGCGAAGCCTATGTGATCTACGAAGACGGAACCTCGCCGCCGATCCACGTCAGCGGACATGGCAGCCAGGACGAACTCAAGTTGATCATCAACCTGGTGAAGCCACGGTACTTTATTCCGATCCACGGCGAGTACCGGCAGCTGAAGCTGCACGCAGAAATGGCCGGAGCTATGCACAGCTCCGTCGGCAAAGTCATGCTGATCGAGAGCGGAGACGTACTTGAATTCGATGAGCTCGGCGCTCGCAAGGCCGCGCGCATCAAGGTGGGCCGCGTCTGCATTGATTCGGGCTCGCGCACGGATGTGGTTGAGGACTTAATTATTAAAGACCGCCTGCACCTCAGCGAAGACGGCATCGTGCTGCCCATTATCGCCATCAACAAGTTGTCGGGCGATGTGGAATCCGCTCCGGAAATCGTGACCCGCGGCTTTAACCCCGGCGACGACGGCCTGCTGGAGGGAGCCAAGCGCATTGTCGAGGACACGCTGGCGCATTCCAGCGACGAGGAAAAAGGCGACTACGGGGTGATCAAGGAAAAAATTCGCGCCGACCTGAAGCGCTATATCTCCAAGCAAACCCAGAAACGGCCGCTGATCATGCCGGTGATTCTGGAAATTTAGCGGCGATCGAGCTCGATTGAATTCGTTTTCGGAAATGCTATACTTTCCGGGTTTGACGGCGTTCCTGACAGTGAGGTTGCGTCATGAAACTTTTCGCCTTGCTTGCTGGT
>JBEKWZ010000843.1:0-2715 GCA_049512555.1 Candidatus Sulfotelmatobacter sp.
CTTCGCGCGGGAAAAAATACACGTCAGGCACTCTTCTCAAGATCTGCCACACCGTCCTCAGCGTGTTTCCATGCTGCTGCCAGCGGAGCAGCGTCGTATTTGGCCGCGATGCTATGCGTGGATCAACGGCGCCTTCATGCAACATCGTGACCGCGGCGCGATCCGGATCGAGGCGCGCCACGATTTCTTTCACGGAAAGATTTTGCGCGTTGGTGTCGGCTTCGTCGGCAAACGACGGCGTAAAAATCGTAATCATTCCGGGTACGGGTAAAAGATGATCGCTCGCAAGCTAAGAAGCCACTGGCGAAGCCTGGTCCGCTGGTTTTTTCCATTCTAGCCGAAGTTCGCGAAGACGCGCCTGCAGGCGCGTCCGCGGGTCACGTTGCTCGCTGGATCGCCGCAAATGTTCGCGCGCGATTTCGAGCAAGCGCCGCCGCACCGGCTTCTGAGCAGCCGGTGCAAGCGGTGCCTGTTCGCCCGGATCAGCGTCGAGATCATACAAATTCTCCACCACGGAATTCTCTGCCGGAGGACCAAAGTGGAGCACGAGTTTGTAACGTGCTTCCCTGACCGACAACACGCGCGGCCCCATGCGATTCTCCGGACGAAAAGGATTGGTGCAGCCCGCGACGCACTCCGAGATCGCGACACCTTCGAAACTCACACCCCGTCGAAGGTGTTCCCAATGGCTGCGGCCCTCGAACGCAGCGGACACAGGCAGTTGCGCCGCATCGAGCAGCGTTGGCGCAAGATGCACCATGCTGAACGGAGATTTCGCAACTTCTTTTTTCGTGCTACCCGGCACGCGCAACAGCAGAGGCACATGAATCAATTCTTCCATCAGCCGCGACGGCGGGTGATAGCGGCCTCCGTGATCCAGAAATTCTTCTCCATGGTCAGCGGTGAAGCCGAAGATGCAGTTGTCCCACCGGCCTGAACCTCGCAGTGTCTCGACGAGGCGCGACATTTGCACATCGACCCAGCGAACCCCAGCATCGTACAGCCCGATGACTTCGTCACGATGACGCGCAAAACGACGTGGTCCAAGATCGGACCGGTTCCAGTAGGAGTTCAAATAGCGCGCTCGATAAGGACCAACCGGAGCCTGTCCCATCAGTGTCAGCGCAGCGTCCTTGGGATAGTAGGGCGAGTGCGGGTCCATCAGATGGAGCCAGAGGAAGAACGGCGCATCGCCGACGGACGCGAGCCAGGTGCAGGCAGGGTCCACAATTACGTCGGCGGCGGGAAAGCGGCGCAGTGCGTCGAGCGAGTCCGCGACCGGCGTCACGCGCTGGCAGTACTCAAAGTAAAGCTCGTCGTAAACCATTCCCAGAGGCCCCAAAGCGGGGCGAATTCTCTGCAATCTCCGGTTCAGTCGACTCGCCCAGCCGTTGCCGGTCGCCGCATTCACCTTTTCCTCTGGCAGCGGCGCCGGTTCGTCTTCCAGAAAATCGCGGAACGTGTCGAACCCGTGTTCATAGCCGAAACGCGCTGAAATGTAGGGATTGGCGGCGCCAAACGAAGCCGTCGAATAACCAGCCTGCTTCAGAACGGATGCGAGCGTCGGCTCATCCGGGCCAAGACCAAGCACGTCGCGCCCCAGCGCCAGCGGATAGCGCGACGCCAGGATCGCGGGGAACGAGTAGTAGGTCGGCGCTCCGGCGACGATGGCAGCGGGAACCACGAAGCTCTCGCCGGCGAGTGAGTCCAGAAACGGCGTGGTGGGGCGCTGGTATCCCATGAAGCCGACATGGTCGGCCCGCAGGCAATCCACCGTCACCAGCACGATCGATTTCTGGCTCATCTCGTTTGATCCATCCGAGCCACCTTGGCCCTCCGGAATTTCTTCCGGATCACGTTCACCTTCACACTGCCCTGCGCCGTCTGATAGGAACCTTGGTTCACCAACTCGCGCAGATCCTCATCGTGAAGATACAGCAGATCGGCGTGCTTCGACTCCAGCGCCGTGAGAAATTCGTCGAGGGCCACTAGCGTATGGCTGCGAAAATCCTTCACCGTGGAATGAAAATTGATGGAATGCACCGACACAATCGCCGGGAGGCCTTGTGCAAAACAAGTCTCCGCCTGCTGTAGGCATGCCTCGACCGAGAACGCCGGATCCGTCGCAGGCTCGAACTCCACCGTGCGAGACAGATGCAGTATGTCGTGACGATCGAAGTGCGGTGGAACTAGCGCTCCGGGACCATTCTGCGCGACCCGAATTCCATGTCGCGCCCACGCGCGGTGAGTATCGTCATTGGCGCGGTAGCCGGGAGCGCAGGCCGATCGCGCCAGCGTGGAGAACAGCTTGGCAAACGCTCCGACCGAGTGGCCGATTAACTCTGTCTGTTTTTCTCCAGGGAGAAATCGTTCGGCTTCAGGCTGCTCCGGATCCCAGTATTCATACCCGATCCACGGCATGCGCCAGTGAATATACGGTGTCCCAGCCCGCCAGAGTGTCAGCAAAAGATTGGCGCGGTCGCTTCCTGCGCTCAGGTTGCGCTCAACCGCCGAACGGCAGAAATGTGTCGTGCCGTGCAGGGCCGGGTAGAACACTCCGTCGGCAATTCCGTCGTGTAAGGCTTCAATTCGCCCCGCACGGGTCCATCCCAGCGGAAGGCCCTCGGCCAGCGGCATCAGATGAATCTGCCGAAAACTTTCGGCACTCATTTTGGCGAAGTCGAGATTGGCCAGAATGAAATTCATCTCCACGCA
>JBEKWZ010000844.1:0-2710 GCA_049512555.1 Candidatus Sulfotelmatobacter sp.
GCGGGGATAGCAGGTTCCTCCACTGCGCGGTCGCGTTCGCTCCGGCTCCGGTCGGAATGACAGATGCGGAGGGCTAGGGCCGCGCTGCGGCTGCGGTTGACATGACAGACGCAGGGAACTGGGGCCGCGCCTGCCGAGGATCGCGAGAACGACACATCCCAGCAGAAACACCGCCCAGCCTTGAGGAGAGGTAGAGAGCAATGCCAGTGCACGCGCCGCCGGGGGAATTGACAGACGCGGGGCCACCGATGCTGCGCTCGCACTCGACGTCTGCACGGTGACCGTTGCCGAACTCGGCGTGCCGCTCAACGTCACTGTACCCGGAGAAACGGTGCAGGTTGAGGCGGGTGGGCCGCCGCTGCACGTCAGTGAGACGGTCTGGGTCGCCGCCGTCCCTGGCATGAACGACAGGGCGAATGCTGCCTCCTGCCCCGCCGCAACCGTCGTACTCGAACTTCCGGACGGGGTCACCGTAAACGGCATCGCGTTAACTACCTGCACCAACGCCGAACTGGAACTCCCGGTGAAATGCGGATTGCCCGCGTACGACGCCGTGATGCTGTTGTTGCCCACGGCCAATCCGCTGCCGCTCCAAGTAGCGGTGCCGCCGCTGAGTGCGACCGTCGCCAGCGCGGTAGTTCCGTTCAGGAATGTGACCGAGCCTGCCGGGACGCCTGACCCGCCAGAGGGACTGACCGTTGCAGTGATCGCGACGGTCTGTCCGGTGGCTGCTGGATTCAGTGAACTGCTGAGCGTGACGCTGGTTTTGACTGGCGCGATACCGGTGGTATTCAACAGGACGGTCATGGAACCGACCTGAGTTGGGTAGAAGAAGTTGTTCTGGATGACCACATCGGGAAGCCCGTCTCCGTTCACATCGCCTACTGCTATTGAGACCGTACCGCCTCCGCTCGAACCAAAGACAACCGCCGGCTGGAACGTTCCATCGCCGTTGCCCAGAAGCACGGCCGCCGAGCCCGAGCCCACACCCACGACCAAGTCAAGATGGCCGTCTTGATTTATGTCGCCGGTGGCTATCGCCTGAGGATTACTGCCGGCGGCGTAGCTCACCGGATTTTGAAACGTTCCGTCCCCGTTGCCAATCATCACGTCTACGCTACCGGCCGAGCCATTGACGAATCCGTTCACCACGGCGAGGTCCAGGATGCCATCCCCGTTGAAATCCGCCGTGATCATGCCAAGGATGTTGGTGAAGGTGGCTGCCAGAGTCGACTGCTTAAATGTTCCGTCACCGTTGCCGAGGAACAAGCCCAGGCCCTGGGCGCTGCAGTAAATGAAGTCCGCCTTGCCATCGCCATTGAAGTCGCCCGTGACGACGTCGTTAGTAATGACACCCGCAACACCGCTGTCGGGAACGAGCCGGGAGGTGAAATTGCCCTCGCCGTCCCCCAGAGCGATCGTGGCACCGGCGCTGGTGCCGCTGTACCCGGACACCACCAGATCCAGATTGCCGTCGCCGTTGAAATCCGCTGTGGCCAGGGAAAGAGGAACCTGATACCACGAACTGAAGTCGATTTCCGGTTGGAACGTGCCGTTGCCGTTGCCCAGCAGAACTGCCACGAGGTCGTCTGAGAGGCCTCCAAAGGTGCCGGTGGTGGCCGCTAAATCGAGGGTTCCGTTGTTGGTGAAATCGGCGGCTAAAATGCCTCCGCCGCTGGTGTTGACCCCCAGAGTGTTGGACCCCAGCCCGCTCGCTCCCCCGTTGTACGACTGGAAGGTGCCGTCGCCGTTTCCAAACGCGAGCAGGATGCCGGTGGCCGCGACTGCGGCATCCAGTTTGCCGTTCCCAGAAAAATCTCCCAGGATAATCGAGGGCGTCACGCCGTTCCCGGCCCCGATATAGACCAGGCCGAAATTTCTGGCCGCTTGAAACGTGCCGTCACCGTTGCCCAGCAGAATGCTGGCGCCGGACGTCGCCAGATCCACATTGCCGTCCCGGTTGAAGTCCGCAGCAGCAAGGCCCTCGGCCCCAGTGACCGCATAATCGATCTGGGGCTGGAACGTTCCGTCTCCGTTGCCCAGCAGGATGTGAACTGAGCTCGCTCCGTCGGTAACTGCGACGTCGGGTTTACCGTCGCCGTTAAAGTCGGCAACGACTGGAGCATACGGCGTCGCGGCCGCCCCGTAACCGATCGGCGCGGCAAAGGTTCCGTCGCCGTTGCCCAGCATGACCACAAAGGCGGTTGGCAGGACTGAGGCAATCCCTGCAATCACGAGGTCGGGCTTGCCATCCAGGTTCACATCCGCCGCCACAATCAGCCCCGGCTGAAGCCCGGTGTAGCTCGCTCCCGCGGTGAAGGTTCCATCGCCGTTGCCCAGGAGAACCGTAATAATGCTGCTGTTGCTGGTACCGCCGGTGACGACTACCAGATCCAGCTTGCCGTCACGATTGAAGTCCGCTGCGGTCAAAGAAAGTGTGTACGGTGCCACGGCGGTTGAATGGGGCGCTTGGAAAGTTCCGTCGCCATTGCCTAACAGGACGTCCACGCCTCCGGAGTTATTGGCCTGGGTGGCGGCAGCAATGTCGAGCTTGCCGTCACCGTTGAAGTCTCCGACCACTAGAAACACTGTGTCATTGCTGGTCGGATAATTGACGGGTGACCGAAAGGATCCATCGCCATTTCCGAGAAGAACCGTGACCTGCTTGGCATTCGCGTTTGCCACCGCGAGGTCGGGCTTGCCATCGCCG
>JBEKWZ010000845.1:0-2707 GCA_049512555.1 Candidatus Sulfotelmatobacter sp.
GTTCACCCCGCTGCCCGAAGCCACCAAGGCGTCGGTATTGTTGACTCGGAGGTGTACGGTTTCATTGACGTTGGCGTTAAGGTATGTTTCGCCGTTGTTGCCCGCGGTCAGGGTGTAGTTGTTACAGTTGGACATGCCGCCCTGGCTGAGCTGTATGGCGATACGATTATCACCAGCACCGCATCCCGGATCTCCAATGATCGCAAAGACTGAGGGGCCATTGCTCAAATACTCCTGCATTTCGGCTACGAAAACCTCGCCTCCGGCAGTCGTTGTATCGTTTATGGCATATATCGTTGCAACGTTGGTGTTGGTACTGCTATTGATGAAAATGCCAGCGCTGTTATCGTTGGCGGTCCCAAGTACCCCAACGTAGTCCCCTTGGACGGAACTCCCAGTGTCGCCCCAGACGCCGGCGCCAAGACCAAATGAGAATCCGCTGGTGCCAGACGAAGCCCCGTAAACGCCGACAGCGGTACTGGAACCCACCACGCCATAGGGCGCGCCCACCGTCGAAAAGTCGAACGTTCCAGGGAAGCCCACTACGCCCGCGAACGGACTCGAACCCTGAACGCCAAAGCCACCAGCCGACGACGTCAGGCCGAACACACCAGCCGTAGACCCCGTTTCCGCAGTTTCGTCTCCGAACACTCCCACGCCAGACGGGGAGGTCGACGTCCCGTACACGCCCGGCGCAATCCCCGATGCGGCGATATTTGTGCCCTCCACGCCATATCCGCTGGCCGACGGCGTAATGCCGAATACTCCCACCCCGATCCCCACAGGGGCGAAGTTTGTACCAAGTGATTCTCCCGCGCTTCCGTACACACCTACGCCGCCACTGGCAGAGTTCTGGCCCAAAGTGCCAACCCCGCTCGGGGAGACGGCTAAGCCGCCGACGCCCCAAGCGAATCCGGTCGCGGCCGTCTCGTTACCTACTACGCCATTGCCACCTGGGCTGGATGAGGTACCCACCACGCCCGCTCCTTCTCCTGTTGTGGTGGCAGAATTTGAGCCAAAGACGCCGTAAGCGCCAGGGGAAGTCACCGCGCCCTCAACACCGTAACCGGTAGCCGACGACGACGTGCCAAACACCCCCACCGCGTTCCCCGTGCCGGCGCCGTTGCTGCCGTATACGCCATATCCAGCGGGAGAGTTCGCCGCACCCAGGACGCCGTATGTAGTTCCAGACGAGGCGCTATCCGAGCCCCCCACGCCGATGCCGGAAGTGGACGCCGATACGCCGTACACGCCATATGTAAAGCCCGACGAGCCACTCGCGTCGCCGAACACGCCGACACCGGAAGTGGACGTTGCTGAGGCGTACACGCCCATGTTGACCCCGTTGCCGGTTACGCCGGGGACGAAGCTGGCGGTGCTGGTGGTATTGCCGACGATGCTAGAGCCACTCGAATTGGCGGTGAGAGTGCCGTTCACCGTCTCGTTCCCGGTAAACGTATTGGCCGCGCCCAGTTGTGCGTAGGAGGTCGCCAGCATCGCATTGGTCACTCCGCCCGTGGCGATGCTCAACGTTCCGCTGCCCGTGATCGGACCACCGGTCAGCCCCGCGCCGCTGGCAACCTTGGTCACCGTGCCCGTGCCTTTCGGAGTCGCGCACGCCCAGGCCGTTCCGCTGAACTGCAATACCTGGCCGCTGGTGCAGGTCGTGAGCAGGCCCAGGTTCAGCGTGCCGCTCGTGCCCCCGCCCGTCAGTCCGCTGCCAGCCGCGGTCGTGACTCCCGAGAGTGTGCCGGCGTACACAATGTCCAACTCCGGCGCGTGGCTCGTCGCCGCATTCTCTTTGCTGTCGAACGTCGCATTGAACGTCCCGTTCGCCACCAGCGCAATGCCGTCGTTCGTGGTTCCACTCAGCCACGCCTGCACCGCCGCGGTCACATCAATCAGGATGAACTGATTTTTGTCCGACGTAGTAATCGGCACACTGGCCGCGATCGTCGTTCCCAACGCCGGAGCCAGATTATGGCTGATCGTGTTCTCTGCCCACGCGCCGTTCACATAGTCGACGTTGAAGCTGCCCGCCGTAGCCACCGTATTGACATAGAGCTTCAGCGTGGCCTGCGTAATATCAGCGCCGGTATACGTGGACGGAATCGAGGCCAGATTGAACTGAATGTAAGCCGCCTGCGTGGCGCCATTGACATCAAGCAGCACGTTGGCCCCGTAGTTCGTGGCCGGAGCCGCGCTGTTGGTGTAAGCGTCGGCGCTGGGCGTGATCTGCCCGAAAGCCCCGGTCAGCAGACATACTGTCGACAGCAAGAGCACCGCGAACTGCGCCTTCAGGTTTTTCATGATGCGCTCCCTATGTTTTCCGAGATCACCGAACTTCGAATGTGCCCATCGTGCTAAAGGGGCCGTGGCTCGGAGCCTTGGCCCCTTCTGTTTCATCGCGTGCGCATCTGCCGACAGAGCTTACTTGGGCTGAGCAGCCAGCGTTTTCACCACTCGAACGGGCGACAGTGGCGTTGGTTTGGACGTTACCGGCTCCGGCCGCAGAGTAGCGGTTGGCATCGGCAGTGGCTCTGTCATCTGCGGGGTGGATTGCATCGCGACGGACGGCGGAGTTGGCGTCATCGGGCCGGGTTGTGCCTTAGCCCTGGTCTTCGCCGGACGCTGCATGTCGCTTCGTGCTTCTAGTTGATTGAATCGATCCGTGACGTCGGCGAGACGGACTTTTTCATAGCCCACA
>JBEKWZ010000846.1:0-2706 GCA_049512555.1 Candidatus Sulfotelmatobacter sp.
CATAGCAAGCCGTTCCCCGATACGCGGGATTGCGCAGCATGCCCCAAACTGTGGATCGCTCCCAGCGGCCTTTGCCTGTTCGTGTGGCAATCTGGCGCTCATTCAATAAACGAGCGATGGCGTTGATACTGAGTCGCTGTTGGGTATAGATCTCAAACACCATCCGCACCACCTTCGCCTCGGCCTCCACCACCTCGTAGAATGCCACCGAGGTGTCACTCTTCCTCACGTATCGGTAGCCATATGGCGCGCCGGAAAGCACGTTCACTCCGCCCTGTTGCGCCATATGCTTCTTGCCTCGCCGGCACCGTTCGGCGATCTGCGCGCGTTCGTATTCGGCGATCATGCCCTGAAACTGCACCAGCAACTGATCCTCCGGCGTGGCTCCTGCCGGCGCTTTCAGAAAGATCAACTCCACTCCGTAGCGCGACAGTTCCTCGCTCAACAAGACCTGATAGGCATACTTCCGGCTCAGCCGATCCGGCGAGTAGACCAGCGCGGCGGCGATCTGGCCCTCCGCTGCCAGATCGCGTAGCGCTTCTAACCCGGGCCGCACAAGAATGGCCCCGCTATAGCCTTCGTCCTGGAATACCCATTCCGGAGGCACGCTGTACTCGTGCGTCTGTGCGTACTCGACCAGCGCCGCTGTCTGGCTGGCAATGGTGTGATTCTCCTTCTGGCGGTCCGAGGACACGCGGGCATAAATGGCTGCTGGCTTGTTCATCGTTCACTCCTGATGCGAGATTCGTTTGTTTCGGAGTTTCTCCTCCGATTGGCTGGCGTCTATCGGGGACGAGCAACTCATACACGTGTGCGAGTTTATCGGACAACAAACGGTCAAATCGATATTCCAACTGTAGGGTGCGTCGCCGACTTGATTTCGGCTCACCCACGCCCTCGCCCTCGTGGCAGCAGCGCGAGCAACGCTCGGCTGACCACCTCGCTGATGGACAATCCTTTGGCCGCGGCAAACGTTCGCACGCGCCGGACTAGGCTGTGGGGAAGTTTGACCGTGAATGCCAGTTTGGCTTCGCTGGGCGGGATCGGCTCTTTCAGCCGTTGAGCTTGTTCGAGGTACCGATAGGCTTGACGTGGCGAAATGGAGCAGTCCTGGGCCAACTGTTCGACCGCGTCGGAGAGTTGATCGACATGCAGCAACAGGTCGCGCGCGCGATTGAGGCGTTCGGTTTTCTGGATCTCGCTGGCGCGTGGCATCTGTCATAAACATACAACCTCATGTGACATGAGTCAATCCGTACCTGACTTCCGTCGGAATCCCAGCCGCCGGTCAAATTCGAAGTTATCTTTTGCGTTCGGGGAGTCATTACCGCTCCCTGTGGGGTCCCCACCTTCGTCTCGTACCAGTGGCCTTCCTCGGACACTCCCGCCTTCATCCATTTCTGGATCAGCCGGAGCATCCTTGGATCTGCTACTCGATGCTGGAGAAACTTCAGCAGCCATTCGTGGTCCAGGTTGTCGAAGAACCCTCGAATATCCGCATCCAGCACCCAATTCACCGGCTTGCGCTCGATTCCTACCGTCAGCGCGTCCAATGCATCATGCTGGCTTCGCCCCGGCCGGAATCCGTAGCTAAATCCCAGGAAATCCTCTTCGTATATCTGGTTGAGGATCATCACCACAGCCCCTTGGACGATCTTGTCTTCCAACGCCGCGATGCCGATCGGACGTTGCCGCCCATCGGTCTTTGGGACATACATGCGCCTGGAGGGATACGCTCGATACGCGCCCCGATGCACCCGGCTGTGCAGATCTTGCAGTCTCTCTGCCAGTCCGGTTTCATACTCTCTCCAGGTCACTCCATCCACTCCCGTTGCCGCTTCTTTCTTCAGCCCATAAAAGCTGTCGCGAAGAAGCGCCTCCGTCAGATGATGGAACAGCGCGGTGAACTTCTCTTGTTTCCGCTGCCTTGCTGCCTGACGCACGCCTGCTAAACCTTGTGACACGCGTCCCCCGCTCTGGGTCGGTTGCGTGTAGGTCGGGCTGGCGTTCTCCTTGATCCGAGGTCTTCCCTCCCCGCTCTCCGCCTTGGCTTGCGCCTCGTTGTTCGAGCGACTCTTCGGTACTACACCTCGGTCCGACTCCTCCGGTGCGTGCATGCGGGCTGTGTGGCTTTTCACCTTTTCCCGCCGGTCTGCCGCCCTTACGGGCACAGACGCCCCGGAGGTCTCCCGGTTCCCGTGCATGAAGTTTCTAAGCGTGCTCGGGCTCTTCGACTGCGCGGAGCTGTCCGGCGGCTCGCGTGTATCGCCGCCGTCCATGTGGCCTTCACTGTTCGATACCAGTTGGGCGCTCCGGAGTTATTCTTTCGCAGCTCAATCACCCGGCCCACCTATGCCCCTGTCTACGCTTCGATGGCTACCTCGCGGCACACCACGCAAGACTCGGGGTCAGGATGGATCGCTGCTCCTTTCCTGTGAGACTCTCACATTCTCTACTCCATGCCGGTTTTGACCGGCGCACATCGAACCCAATCCTGGAAAGCCGGCATTCATTCTCACCGATCCGGCCAGCGGTTATCGGTTGTCTCTGCCACCCAACAGTGGCAGCGTAGGGAAAGTTAGTCAAATGGTTTCGTGAGCGACGGACACTAGGGCCGTCTTGATGCGCCCTTCGCAAACGGGAATCGTTGCAAATTCCGATACCGCCAGCAAACTTGCGCTGTAAGTGATATTCAACTATGTAGCA
>JBEKWZ010000847.1:0-2700 GCA_049512555.1 Candidatus Sulfotelmatobacter sp.
AAACTGGACGCAGCCGCGCACAGCCTGGGCAAGACGGGGCTCGGCAAGAGGTTGGCCGTGCTGATCGAAATCAACGTAGGCGGCGAGGCTGCCAAGAGCGGCATTGCGCCCGACTCGCGCGAGTTGCAAGAGCTGCTGCTAGCCGCGCCTCGCCTCGAAGCCCTGGAGGTTTGCGGCCTGATGACCGTGCCTCCGTTCGCTGATGATCCCGAAGATGCGCGCCCTTACTTCCGAAAACTGCGCGAACTTCGCGATGCCATCGCCGCCCGCAAGCTCCCCGACATCCGCACGGATGTGCTTTCCATGGGCATGTCGCACGACTTCGAAGTAGCCATCACGGAAGGATCGACCCGCATCCGCGTCGGCACCGCAATCTTCGGCGAACGAGCGACGGCGTGAGCAAACTCTCAGTCGCCGTCGACCTCACATTTCCTGTCATCGTGAGCGGTGCTCTTTGCCGCGAAGGATCTATGCAACTGGTTGGACAGTGCATAGGTCCTTCGCTTCGCTCAGTATGACAAGAAGCTTTGTGAATATATGCTCCTGATTCACGAAATCGCCGACGGAGTAACCTTCGCCGTCAAAGTCCATCCCGGCGCCAAGAAGAACGCCATCACCGGCGAACTGGGCGACGCGCTCAAAGTATCTCTAACCACTCCCCCGGTCGAAGGTCGCGCCAACCAAGCCTGCATCGAGTTCTTCGCGAAACTTTTGAAGGTGCCACGATCTTCCGTTACCATTGCCTCCGGCCAGAGCACCCGCAATAAAGTCATCCGCGTGGCCGGGATTTCAGCCGTCGAGTTGCGCAACCGAATCGGACAGTAGCGCCGGCGTCTCGCCGGCTGTCGCGGGCGCATCTTGCGCTCGCAGCATGCGGAGAGAATGCGCCGTCAGGAATTGTGCATGACGCTGCGGACTGCCGCCGACGTCACATAACCTTAGGAGCCACTTTGACTTTTTCTCAACGCTTCGAGGAAATCCGCACTGGGTTCGAACCGTCGTTCTGGGTCGCGAATATTACCGAGATTTTTGAGCGCCTCGCCTACTACGGCGCCTTCGCTTCGCTGGCCCTTTACCTGCAAGAGCAGCTGAATTTCTCCACCGAGCAGACCGGCACACTGACCGGCATTTTCGGCGGTATGGTCTGGTTTCTCGCAATTTTCGGCGGAGCCGCCGCCGACCGCTTGGGCTTTCGCCGCGCTCTGTCCATCGCCTATCTGATTCTCGGCGCGTCGTATTTTCTGATCGGTTCGATTGGCGCATCGTGGCTCGCGCCAGTGCGCAATGCCGTCCCGCTCGGACTGTTCGTCGGGTTCATTCTCATTCTTCCCGCGCTCGGAGTTTCGCTGGTCAAACCTTGCGTAGTCGGCACCACGGCGCGAGCTTCGAAAGAGAATGTCCGCTCCATCGGCTATTCGATTTACTACACGATGGTAAATATCGGCGGCGCCGCTGGACCATTCTTTGCTTCCTGGGCCCATCGCCATCTCGGCGTCGAGAATGTTTACCGCGTGGTCGCTCTTGGCGTCTTCGCAATGTTTTTTGTCATCCTGCTTTTCTTCCGCGAACCGCGCAAGGCCGGGGACGCGCCTCCGCCCTCCATCGCGACGGTCGCGCGAAATTTCTGCATCGTGCTGGGAAATTACCGGCTCGTTCTGCCCGTGTTGCTGGCTGCCCTGTTGCTGCGCATCGCGCTGTGGGTCAAACCGCAGTGGGCCGTTCCCTCATGGATATGGGTCGCCTTCCTCGTGCTGATGCTCGCCGGCATCAGCCGCTTCATGTGGTTTCTGGTGATCTTCACCGGATACTGGATCGTGTTCTGGCAGCAGTACACCAGTCTCCCCGGCTTCATTCACGGGTACATCAACTCCCACGCCGACGTCGAGATGATTCTAGTGGTCGACGGGCTCACTGTAATCTGTCTCACCCTGGCAGTAAATTTCCTGACCCGCAAGGTGCCGGCGTTTGCCGCCGTTATTTTGGGCACCGTGATTACATCGCTGTCCTGGCTCATCCTTGCTTTCCGGCCAACCATCTGGGGCGCGGTCTTCTCGCTGTTTTTCCTGGCGCTCGGCGAGATTATCCAGGCGCCGCGCTATTACGAATACATCTCGCGACTCGCCCCTCCGGGGCAGCAAGGCACATACATGGGATTCGCCTTCGTCCCCATCGGAATCGGATCGCTCATCGGCGGCCCGTTCGGCGGATTCCTAGTCCATCACTTTGGTGAAGTTCAACACCGCCCCGCGATGATCTGGTTCTGGATTACTGGTATCGGACTGGCCACCGCAGCGGGCCTCTGGATCTACGACCGCATCGTCCGCGTCGAGACCCCTTGACTTCGGCTTCCGCCAATGGGATCATTCGCCCCCAGCAAGCGAATCGCATAGGAGGCTCTATGCCACATTACCTTCAGCAAGTCGCGTATTCCCCGCAAGGATGGGAAGCGCTGGTAGCGAACCCGCAGAACCGGATCGAAGCCGTGCGGCCCGCGATTGAGAAACTGGGAGGCAAGATTGAAGCGGCGTGGTTCTCCTTCGGAGACTACGACGTGGTCGTGATCACAGAGTTGCCCGACAACGTCAGCGCCGCGGCCATTGCCATGGCGTTCGCCGCAGGAGGCGCCTGCAAGTCAGTGCAGACCATTCCGCTGATCTCGCCCGAAGAAGCCACCCAGGCACTCAAGAAAGCGCGAGAGTG
>JBEKWZ010000848.1:0-2698 GCA_049512555.1 Candidatus Sulfotelmatobacter sp.
GCTGCTTCTGGTTGCACGTGCGTCCGCAACTGATTTCGCAAGGTTTTCCGCGCGCGCGATAAACGTGACATTACGGTGCCGATAGGAACCGCAAGCGTGTCGGAAATCTCTTGATACGACATCTCCTCTACCTCACACAAAAGAAGGATCTCCCGGAAATGCACCGGCAGTCCATCGATCGCCTTCTGCAGCAATTCGTGGCTCGATTGCGCCAATAACAGCGTCTCTGGCGTGTCGCGCTCAATGGCAGGTTCCGGCCCCGGTCCCTCTCCCTCCTCGTCGACGTCGAGAGGTACGGTCATGGCAACTTTCAGGCCCTTGCGAGAGGTCAAGAACGTGTTGCGCAGGATGCGATAGATCCATGCCCGGAAATTGGTACCCAGCTGAAAAGACGAAAACCCTTTCAACGCCTTAACGTAGGTTTCCTGAACCAAATCTTCAGCTTCATCGCGATTCTGCGTGAGCCAGTGAGCGAAGTTGTAAAGCTGATCGAAGAGAGGGGTGGCCAGTTCTTCGAACGAGTCGAGTTGGAGATTCGCTCCTGACTGGTCCACACAATGAGAACTTCGTAGCCCTGGATTTATTCCCTTCAAAAACAACAAATTGGTGAAAAAACTGCGATTTGCACGGAAAACACTGCAATCACGGTGGCCAGGTCTCGTAAACGGCCCGAATAAACCCCCGCTGCAGTTGAAAACTGGCAGCCCAGGCAAATATTCCATTGAAGTGGAATCAATTTGTCGCGCCGCTCGACAATTATGAAATCCGAGCGGAATAAAGCGCTGGAAAGTCCGTTATCCATGGTGAAGGTTGTTTTACGGGAGACGGATTGTGAACCCCAGAGGAAGCAGATTCGCGAATTTCAATCCGACGGCCATGGCCGTTCTTGCCACTGTACTGCTGGTATCGAGTCGAGCGTCGGCCAAAGATCACAAAGCCAAAGCATCCGACAACCAGGCCCGCGTGGTTGCCCATATTTCGCTGACCGGGCTGTCAGCTGTTGACATGGCAATGCAGAAAAAGGGAAGCAACAAGTACTACCTCTATGTGGAGCATTCACAAGACCAAGGCATCTCGATCATTGACGTCAGCAAGCCCGCTGATTCCAGAACCATCGGAGTGATCCCGTGGCCGGACCGAACGGTGTCGGGCAGGATGAACGTGGCGGGCAATTTCGCGATCATCGCCGAAACTGGCGTCCCCCAAATGCACAGCAGCACCTCAAGCAACGACCTAGTGGTTTTTGATCTGTCGAATCCAGCCACGCCGCGTGTAGTGCAAAAGTTCTCCGGAGTGGTCAAGTGGATCGAGGACGAACGGAATTTTGTCTACGTCCTAAATGGCGACGGACTGTGGGTAGTTGCAAGGCCAGCGGAGCGACAGCCGGAGCCGACTTGGCCTGCTATGCCAGAGTTTGACTAGTAAGTGAGCAGGACCGATAAGTGGGGTAAAGAGCGACTTAGATCGCGAGTGACCTCTTTCCAAATACTAGAACAGGCACATTTATGGTAAACCCATTTGATCTTAGAACGGCACTCTTAGCCAAGCACGCGCAACATGTGGTACTGATCCACTTTCCCATCGCGCTGTTCATTACGGCAGTGACTTTTGATGTCGTAGGACAGTGGACGAAACAAGTCGGCTTGGCGGCGGCAGCGTACTACAACTTGCTGGCAGCGGCGATTTCAACGCTCCCCGTTCTCGCTACAGGGCTACTCGCCTGGCAGTTCCAACTTGAGGGGCAAAAACTCAAGGGCACTCTATTGCTGCACCTCGTCTTGGCGTGTGTTTCAACGGTGATGATCTGGCTGGTGTGGTGGGTACATTTCCGCGCTCGGCGGCGGACCGTCATCCTACCTAGCTATCGCTTCGCTGTGGAATTTCTGGCGGTCGGCCTCGTCGCCTTAACGGGGCACTTGGGCGGATTTTTGAGCGGTGTGAATCTCCCCGGTTAAGGTCCTCCGAAGAGATCCAGCTTCGGATAGGCGAACCGGAGTAGGCCTGCGTAAAGAATAGTTCACATGCCTGAGCGATCCTCAGATTCCGAAGGACAGGGCGACGCGTTGGTGCTTGCAATAGGAAGGGGTCAATTCATGTTGGTTAATGCAAAAGGCACATCGCGGCAATCGCCGATCCGCACTGGCGAGGTAGAGCTGTTGGAATTCCTTGCGCAAAGGCGCGCCTGCGATGACCGGGATCGTGAAATAGCGTGTTCCAACGTCGGGGCATTGGCGCGGGGAGTGAGAAATGCGCTGCTGACGGTGACGCCGTTGTGGATCGCGCTCGTCTGGTGGCTGGCAAGGGGATGAAGAGGACTGGTTTATTTCTGCGGGAATAAAAGCGGCTCGGGCCAGTTATCAACTGTGAACGCTACGAAAACACCGGAGGCCAGATGACGGACAAGAACAAAGATCTCATCGATCAGAAATTGCAGGACCTCAACAACGACGGCGTCGATCGTCGGGGATTCCTGAAGTGCATGGCATGGGCGGGTACAGGCCTGGTCTGGACTATGAGCGGCGGCATTCCAGTGTCGCGGGCTTTCGCCAAAGGTCACGGCAAGGACGCCACCAAAGGCGGGGACTTCAGTTTTGTGCAGATCAGCGACAGCCACATCGGCTTCAACAAGCCGGCCAACCCGGACGTCACCGCGACTCTGCAGACGGCAATCAACAAGATCAATGCGATGCCCCACACG
>JBEKWZ010000849.1:0-2697 GCA_049512555.1 Candidatus Sulfotelmatobacter sp.
GTCTCGAAGTTGATACAGGAGATCATGCGCTCTGACTCAAGGCGGGTAAGGCTGCGCAGCTCTGCAGAGAGCCACGGACTCCGAGAGTGGTGCCAAATTCAGCGGTGGGCCAAGAAAACTTGCTGATGCCATTCCGCAAGACCGTCCGCGGAGAATATTCTGGAGCTTCCTAGAAGAGTTCTTGTACAGCCATGGTACTAGTTGACCACGCCTCTGAAGTGACTATAGGGCAAGTTAGGCGTGGACGAAATGATGCGCCAAGGTTTGCAACAATGTCAAGGAGTTTCTCGGTATCAAGCTGACGCCTGCAGGCGGCGTTTGGACGGGAATCCATTTTGCACCAGCTCTTCGGCAAGACTGAGGCTGTCCTCGAGGCAATGTGCTGCTTGACGCCAGCGGCAACATCTACGGCGCCACCTCTGGCGGCGGACAATATGCAGGGGCACCGTGTGGGAGATCACTCCCTAACGCGTAACATCGCCTTAGCACAAGTTACTCTGCCGGACTGCACCCGGCGTGGTGCAAATGGCCAAACTTGCGCTAAGGCCTGTGGGTGTTGAAAAAGTCACTCTGATTAGCAGGTAAGGTGCGGTACAAGGAAGTATTCGTTCCATGTGCTGCTTAATCTCTATGCTCGGAGGCCTGCTGATCATGATGGGACAACACAGCCGCTCGGAGTCGCTGTTCTACTACTTCCGCATTGAAGATCAGGTCCCCGAAGACCATCTGTTGCGCCGCATCGATGGTCACGTCAGTTTCGACTTTGTCCACGAGAAGCTGCGCGATTCCTACAGCGACACCGGGCGACCCTCGATTGATCCCGAAGTGCTGCTGCGGATTTTGCTGCTGGGGTATTTGTACGGCATCACCAGCGAGCGGAAGCTGGTGGAAGAGCTGCGCATGCACTTGGCTTGGCGCTGGTTCACCGGCTTGGGCTTCGACCAGGAGATACCCCATCACTCGACGGTTTCCAAGAACCGGCACGGACGCTTCCAGGAGTCGAATCTGTTTCAGGAGTTGTTCGAGCGCATCGTCGATCAATGTATGACTACCGGGCTGGTCAGCGGGGAGCACATGTCGGTGGATGGCACCTTCGTACAGGCCAATGCGAACAACGACAGCCGCATTCCCCGCGAACAGCTAGCGGAAGCAGCGCAAGTCAAGGACAGAGTGCGGAAGTACCTGGCCGAACTGGAGCAGGAAAACGGCGATGGTGAGCCGGTGCATCAGCAAGACAAGGTTTCCACCACCGACCCGGATGCGACGTAGGCGAGCAAAGGTAAGACGCTGGCGCGACTGGGCTATTACGACAACTATCTCGTCGATAACGCCAGCTGCGTAGTGGTTGGGGTGCAAGCCACCGCCGCACGATTGAGTCAGGAGAGCGCGGCCGCTCGCGACATGATCGAAGGTTATCGAGAACGATATGGACGGCTGCCGCAGAGCTTGGCGGCGGACAACACCTACGGCAATGGCGAACTGCTGCACTGGCTCGTGGAGCGAGGGATCACACCTTATATCCGTGTCAAAGAATGTCCACTGCCCAAGAGCACGCTGTACGGGGTCGAGAAGTTTACTTATCTGCCGGAAGAAAACTGCTACGTCTGCCCGGAAGGTAAGCCCTTGAAGTACGTCGGCATTAACAAGCGGAACCGCACACACCTTTACCATTCCACCCTGAAGCGCTGTCGGGGCTGTTCGCAGAAGGCGCAATGCACACGAGGAAAATATCGCATCCTCTCCATCCACACGTGCGAGACAGCGCGACAACGCGCCTATGAGGTAGCGAAAACACCCGCCTTCGCTCAGTCTCGGCGCGAGCGACGGAAAGTTGAAGCACTCTTTGCCGAACTGAAGAACCAGATCGGCTTGCGTCGTCTGCGCCTGCGCAGAATGCGGTTCGTACGCGAACAGTTCTACTTGGCGGCGGCGGTACAGAACCTCAAACGCCTGGTGCGGTTCCTTACCTCAAGGCCGCAACCGGCGACCGCTGCGATCTAAGAGCCAAGTAAGAATAGAAGGCGAAGAGCGAAAAGACCTGGGAGCGCTGGAACGACTGGTTCGGGCGGAGTTTTTCAACAGCTACAGGCGTTATCGCAACCAACTCAAAATATACGAGCCGGTTCTCTGGCAGAACAGAGCTTTTTCAAGCCAGTCCCTCGAGGGTATACCTGGTCGGATTTCAGGTCTGGCTAAGCCACGGGACTTGGACTGTCGATCGGACGAGCGCCCAGTTCAACTTGTACAGAGCGATCGGCTGGTTCCACATCGCTGAGAAGCGGATACCTGCGCCGACGATAAATCAGCGCGACGGACACGACGAAAATCGCCTCCGAGATCAGCACCAGCACACTGCCTTCAGGACCATCCGTGCCTCCGGCCAGCAGCAGGGGACCGTGGAAGGACGGATGCATGAGCGCGTTCGCACCGAGCATGCCGCTGTTGGGCGTGCCGTACAAAAAGGTTTGGCCCCAGTCCCAGGCGGCGTGGTTGCCGATCGCCCACCACAGGTCTCCCGTGCGCCACAGGCTGAAGCACATCGCCATGCCGTCGACGAACACCATGATGATGCCGAACTTGTTTTCGCCGGGATTGCCTAGGTGTCCCGACGCAAACACTACCGAGAACAGCAGCGCCGAAGTCCAGAAACTCCAATTACCGGGCAGCCTGAGAAATCCGTCCGTCGTCACGCGTTGC
>JBEKWZ010000850.1:0-2693 GCA_049512555.1 Candidatus Sulfotelmatobacter sp.
AGCGTCGTGAATGCCGTCGAAGTGAGTATCGCGCTCGCTCCACAGCAGCTCGGCGGCGTAAAGACCAGCGACAATCAGGAGGAAGAGGATGGCGCTGCCTTCGACGGCCTGGACCATGAGGTAGGTCACGGGCCAGACATTTCTTTCGGCGACGCGGCCGGCGAAGTAGCCGTTGTTAATGCCGAAGGCGACCAGAAGCGCAACCAGCGCCCAGAACACTACGTCGCGCAGAATGTTGCGCAGCCGCAGTCGCGAGAGCGATAGGTATTGGGCGAACGTAGTGCCCGGCGTAAAGGCTTGCTGAATGCGGGTCAAGCGCGTGGTAACCTCGGAACGCACTGGCGCAGCCTCGGCCAGTTCCTGCTCTTTGGCTTTGGCGGCGCGGCGGCCCTGCGAGCGCGCGGTGAGCGCCTCCACGGACATGGGAAACAGGACCCAGACCGAAACCAACGAAAGAACACCAACGCCACTCCACAGAAGACGGTTGTAGAGGAAGACGCCGTTGGCCAGAGAAGGCGACCAGGTGACGAACAGTGTGTTCTCTTCGATGACAGTCCAATAGCGGGTAATGTCATTGAAAAGGATGAAGCCGATAGGATCGAAAATGCCAGACCAGAAGCGTTCGAGGGAGCGGGTCGCGGAGAAGACGGTGAGGCCGATGACGTACACCATGAACAGAGCGACGCCCTGCAGATAAACAACGAATATTTTTCGAGTGAGGGCAGAGACCGCGAAGAAGGCGGAGCCGATGAAGAAAATCTGCACGACAAGAACGGAGAAGAATGGCTGAAGGTAAGCCCAGAGATGATTGGGAACAATCCGGGTGTGGTCGGCCCAGGGTGCCAACGTGCCGAGAAAAGTTCCGAGCATCATTCCGGAGAAAGCGAATACGGTGGTGACGAAGGAGCCGGCCCAGCGTCCGCCGAGGTAAGCGAACTTGGAGATGGGTTGGGTGAAAAGAATCTGGTAGGTATCGCGCTGGAAGTCACGCAGGATCGAAGTTCCGAAGATCGCGGCAATTACGATGACGCCAAAGAGCCCGGCGAAAAGATTGTCAAGCGTGTTGGCGTAAGCGGAATTCAGCACGACCTTGCCATTGCCGCCGCCGATCGGGCCAAAGCTTTCCGAGGCGACACAGAAAAACGAAAACATAAACCACAGCAGGAAATACATATACGTCGAGAGGCTCTTGAAGCGGAATTTCAATTCGAAGGTGAAGAACTCCCAAAACAATGCCATGTCAGATTCCTCCAGTGGCCATGCGCTCGTTTGCCCAGGGGTCAGTTCGGAAGCTGGCGCTTGGACTGCTGCGACAGGTTGAGGAAATAAACGTCTTCCAGGTCGGATTCAACAGAATGGAAACCGTCGCCCGGAGAGATGTCGGAATGCACGCGAATCTCGTGCTGTCCGCCGACCAGATGCGTGGAGATGACGTGCAGCTGAGTTTCGATCGCTCGCACCTCGCCGTCGGTCGCGACGACCTTCGACCAGATCTTGCCGTTCAGAGCTGCCAGAGTGTCGTTGGGAGAGCCCTCCAGCAGGAGTTCACCGGAGGCGATGATGGCCATGCGAGGGCAGAGCTGGCGAACGTCGTCCACAATATGAGTGGAAAGAATAACGGTGCGGTCGCTTCCCAGCGAAGAGAGCAGGTTCAGAAAGCGATTGCGCTCCGCCGGGTCAAGGCCCGCAGTGGGCTCGTCAACAATAATCAGGCGCGGGTTGCCGAGGAGAGCCTGGGCGATACCGAAACGCTGCTTCATGCCGCCGGAAAAAGTCGCGAGAGCCTTCTTTCGAACATCCCACAGATTGGTCTGCTGGAGCAGAGCGTCGACCGTCTCCTTGCGCTCACCTGATGACTTCATGCCCTTCATGACGGCGATGTGGTGGAGCATGTCCAGCGCGGAAATCTTGGGATAGACTCCGAACTCCTGCGGCAAATACCCGAGAATGCGGCGGACTTCATCTTTTTGCCGCAGCACGTCGATGCCGTCGAGGCTGATCGTGCCGGAGTCAGGATCCTGCAGCGTGGCGATGGTGCGCATCAGCGAACTTTTTCCCGCTCCGTTCGGACCAACCAGGCCGAACATGCCATTGCCGATCGAGAGTGAGAGGTTCTTCAGCGCCTTTACTCCGTTGGGATAAGTCTTGGAAAGGTTATTGATGGTAAGTGCCACCGTCGCCTCCGCGTTCGAAAATGCGCATCGGACCGCAATCAGTCCCTCGCACACCTTGAGATGGTTATCATGAGATGCGCATCATGAGATGGGCAGCTATTCTACCAAGAGAGACGGGTTCTCCGCGGCGCTGGCTCTCGGAATGAGCGGACTAGCTGGAAGTAACCGTTGCCACAGGCCTCTATAGTGATCGAGCGGCCGGATTCATAATCTTGCGTACAGCCGGCCCTGGAGAAGCTCAGCGGCGATCTCCGCCGACTTGATAGTGTGCGTCAACTGCTGGTGCCAGGCCTTGTCGCGCCACATGCCTACGAACTGCGGACCACAGAAGTTGCTGGTCGCGATGGCTAGCCACTGGCCGGTCGAGGCCGCGTGCTGAGCCCCGAGCGCACAGAGGTCCTTCACCCAATCCCATTTCAGCAGTGGCCAATCCTTGTAATCGACGATACCCCAGCACTCGGTCGTGATGAGCGGCATTTTCATCTTTCGCGAAACCGCAGCGTGGTGGTCGATCGCCTG
>JBEKWZ010000851.1:0-2693 GCA_049512555.1 Candidatus Sulfotelmatobacter sp.
GCCGCGTTTTTCCTGCATCATGACCGAATGCAGGAAGGCGGTGCCGACCAGCCAGGGCATGAGCGACGCGTTTTCGACGGGATCCCATCCCCAATATCCGCCCCAACCCAACACGGCATAAGCCCAGTGTGCCCCGAGGAAGATGCCGCAGGTGAGCAGTCCCCACGTGACCATGGTCCAGCGGCGGGTGATGTGGATCCATTTGTCGCCGGGATACCTCATGATCAGCGCGCCCAGCGCAAAGGCAAAGGGCACCGTGGTCCCGACGTAGCCGAGATAGAGCATCGGCGGATGGATGACCATCTCGGGATATTGGAGAAGAGGATTCAAGCCGCTGCCGTCGGCGCGCAGCGGGCCTTCGAGCAGGCCGAACGGGTTGGCGGCGAAGTTCACCAGCGCGAGAAAGAAGATCTGCACGCCAGCCAGAACTACTGACGCGTAGGCGAACAGGCGAGGGTCGGTTTTGTAGCGCAGGCGCAGAACGAAGGCGTATCCAGATAAGAGAAGACACCAGAACAGGACGGACCCTTCCTGCCCCGACCACAACGTGGCAAACTTGTAAGGACCAGGCAATGCACGGTTGCTGTGATGAAAAATGTAAGCGATGGTGAAGTCGTCGCGGAAGGCTGCGACCACCAGGGCGATAGCCGCGAGAAGGACTCCTCCAAAAACTACTACGCCGGCGCGGCGCGCGGTCTCGGCTAACCGATCCCATAGCGGGTCGCCTTGAAAGAAGAGGGCGACCAGACCCACCCCAAACGAATACAGGCACAGCGCCAATGCGAGCAGCAGAGCAAAACTACCAATTTGCGCCATCGCGGAAGAACCCCAACGTATTTTTTCAGAAAGCCACAGTAGTAGCAACCGCCAGAAGGCCGATGCGGTGGCAATAGGTTGACCGAGGATACCGAAGACCGGCATCACGACAGTCGAATCTGGGGAGAAGTCAGTCGCAGGAATAGCCCGAAGCGGCGTAAACGTTTCCGCCGCGGACCGGCGCCCGGGCTCGGTCGCCGGTAATTCGCGAGCGTCGCTCTACGCGCTGTGCTGGTGGTAGCGCTGGCGAACCTCACGTTCGGCCGCCAACCAATCCTCGGTCTCGTGGCCGGACTCAAATCCCCGGCGCTCGGAGAGCAAGTAAGCGACCTGACGGATTTCGTCCTCCAGATTGATGGGAACCAGGTTGATGGGAACCAGATTGGCACGCGACTCGGTATTGACCACTTCCGGCTTTCTCGCGGACTTTCTGGGTGCCGTCTTCTTGGCTTCAAGGGCGGGTGCCGCTGCTGCCGCCGAACCGCCGTTCGCGGGCACCGGCGGCAGGCTGTTGGTGGTGGAAACTGCTTCGCCCACGCCATTATTCTTCTTGGGAAACTTCGGTTTTGCCATGATGGGATACTCCTTGCATGCTCCTAAATTTAGGAATGACTGGATTTGTTGATGGATGAACAACATACACTTCGCCCCAGCGTATTCGTCGCTGCGATTAGTTTCTAGTTTGCAGAGTTACACTCCACTATAGCGCTTACGAGGCTGTGGATGCGAGACTGTTGTATGAAAAAATGTGATGACGGCGGCCAAAATTCCAGCGGTGAACGCGACGCGTCCGATTGCAAGATTCTTGACCACGAAGGACGGAGTCACACGAAGGCATACGCACAAATTGTAATTTTGTGATCCTCCCTGATGAATCTGTTTTTCAGCGTCAAACGAAGGGCAATTTCGAAGAGCGCTGCGAGCATCGCCGGCTGGTAACGCTTTGTTATAATTTGAGTCTGCTCTCCGGGGCGCTATCGTCTAGGGGTTAGGACGGAAGATTCTCAATCTTCAAACCCGGGTTCGATTCCCGGTAGCGCTACCAACTATCATCCCATCTGTTAACAGGAGTTACTCCCGGGTTGCCCGTTATTCAAGGCACTACCCGCCTCGTGATCGATTAGACTAGGTGAATCTCTCCTATATGCCGCTCTCTGCCGGCGACAGACTCGGCCCGTATGAAATCCTAGCGCTCCTAGGCGCGGGCGGCATGGGAGAGGTCTACCGCGCCAGAGACCCACGTTTGAAACGCGACGTGGCGATCAAAGTCTCCGCTGCTCAGTTCAGCGAGCGCTTCGAGCGCGAGGCGCAGGCCATTGCGGCGCTGAATCATCCCAATATCTGCCAGATTTACGATGTCGGACCAAATTACCTGGTGATGGAGTGCATTGAAGGCGCTCCACTGACCGGTCCTCTGCCGCTAGAGAAGGGCTTGCAATACGCCACGCAAATCGCCAGCGCACTGGAAGCGGCGCATCAGAAGAACATTATTCATCGCGATCTGAAGCTCGGCAATATTCTGGTGACCGGCACCGGCGTGAAAGTGTTGGACTTTGGACTGGCCAAGGTGGCCGAGGCGAAGAAGCCGGCTGGCGGGCCCCAGAGCGGCGCCACCCAAACGATGTCCTTTACAGAAGCGGGCACAATCGTGGGTACCGCGGCTTACATGTCTCCCGAGCAGGCGAAGGGCGAGGACGTAGACGCACGCTCCGACATCTTTTCCTTCGGCGTGGTGCTGTACGAGATGCTGAGTGGACGCCAGCCGTTCGCGGCCAATTCTTTTGTGGAAACGATGTCGGCGATTTTACGCGACGAACCGGCCGCGCTCGATGCTCCGGCCCATGTCTCCGGCATTGTCACGCGCTGTTTACGCAAGT
>JBEKWZ010000852.1:0-2691 GCA_049512555.1 Candidatus Sulfotelmatobacter sp.
TGATAGATTCTCGGTATTCGACTCCCTCAGGCACATTGCAGACAGCGTAGTCTGCGCTCCATGTTGACTCGGCTACATCGAGACCCGACCGGCGTACTTCCTAAGCTGCTTTGCTGCCCAGTCCGAATTCTGCTTCTGCTGGTTTCGTTCTTCGTGTCTTCCGCATTGGCGGCAGAGAGCCCGCTGTTTTCCTACACTCAGCGTCTGTGGCAAATGCAGGATGGCTTGCCGGAGCAGGTGGTGCAGGCTTTTGCGCAGACTGGTGACCGATATTTGTGGATCGGCACTACGGGCGGACTGGTCCGTTTCGACGGTGAGAGATTCTTGACGTTCGATCGCGAGAACACGCCCGCATTCAGCGATAACAACGTTTTTTGCCTTACCGTGGCTCGCGATAACACGCTGTGGATTGGAATGGAAGGCGGCGGTCTGATCCGGTACCGTGACGGAACGTTTCAGTCATTCTCCGGCAAGGACGGCCTGACCAATTCCTTCGTGCGAGTTGTGTACGAAGACAGCCGGGGAAGAATCTGGGTCGGTACGGACAACGGACTGTTTCAATTGTCCGGCGATCGTCTCGGGCGAGTCGACAACACAGAGAGTATTCCAGCGATTGCGGTGCATGCTATCCACGAAGATCGCCGCGGTCAGCTGTGGGTGGGCGGATCGAAGTTCTTGCGGCTTGCGGGCAATGCCGCTTTTGAATACAGCGCTTTTGAGTACGACCTGGGTGGAGAAGCCAGCCAGAATCGGGTGAAGTCAATCACGGAGACGCAGGATGGAACCGTGTGGGTGGGCACGGTTTCAGGGTTGCAGAGGATGGCTCCACAGGAGACGTCGTTCAACCCGATCAAAGAGATCCATGGAACCGTAAGAGTATTGCACGAGATGTCGGATGGGACACTTTGGATCGGCACGATCGGTCGAGGACTTCTAACTTATCGTGAGCACCGCTTCTCAGGAATCGCGGTCCCCGATCCGCTGCCCAGCAACACCGTCCTGAATCTTTTCGAGGATGTTGAAAAAAATATCTGGATCGGGACGCAAGGCGGAATGCTGCGTTTGATCAAGACTCCGGTCCGGACGGTGAAGCTGCCCGATGCGGCCGATTCGGACGCGGAGACGGTTTACCAGGATCGAACGGGGGATGTGTGGGTGGCGGCGGTTAACCTGTTCCGGGTGCACAACGGCAAGGCCGAGCCGTATCGGTTTCCGGGCATCTCGGGGGTGAGAGTTCGAAATGTGTTCCGCGATAACGAGGGCGCGTTGTGGATTGGGACCGAAGGGCGAGGAGCGTACCGGCAAATTGGCGAGAAGTTCATTCATTATTCGACGACCGAAGGACTGGTCAACAACTTCGTTCGCGCTTTTCTGCAAGCACGCGACGGGAGCGTGTGGATTGCGACCGATGAGGGAGTGAGCCGATGGCGCCAGCAGGGAATTACGAACTATCAGATGCGGGACGGGCTGGCCTACTTCAGCACGCGATCGCTGCTGGAGGACCGGCGCGGCGACATCTGGATTGGAACCGACAGGGGCGTGAGCCGGTTACATGGCGAGTCGTTTGAAACCGATGGCGCCACGGAAGCGCTCAAGAACGAAAAAGTTTGGGCCATCCATGAAGATTCGGACGGCGGTCTTTGGTTTGGAACGCGGACAGGAGGCCTGTACCGCTGGCGCTCGGGAACCATGACGCGCTACACGGTTGCGCAGGGGCTCGCGAGTAATGGCGTCTACGAACTGCTCGAGGATGGAAAGAATAATTTCTGGATTAGCGGGCCGAACGGAATCTCGACGGTCAGCCGGCGCGAACTGGACGCCATCGCCGAGCATCCTTCGCGTCCGGTGGCGCTGACGCTTTACGGGGTTTCGGATGGTCTGGAAACGATCCAGATGTGCGGCGGGGAAAAACCAGCGGGAGTGCTGACCACGCAAGGGGAAGTTTGGTTTCCCAGCAGCAAGGGTCCGGTGCGGGTCTCAATTGGATCGCCCATGCCGTCGAAACCCGCGCCGGTGGTGATCGATCAAGTGATGGCCGACGGCCTGCAGAAGCCAGTGACCGCAGAAATCTCTCTGGGTCCGGATAACGCGAAACTCGAAGTGCACTATGGAGTGGTGCTGCTGCGGTCGCAAGAGCGCATCAGGTTTCGCTACATGCTGGACCCATTTGACAAGACCTGGAGCGAGGCCTCGCCGGCACGAGTGGCGTACTACACCAATCTTCCTCCGGGCCGCTATCAGTTTCGTGTAGCTGCTTTCGAAATGAACAATCCCGAACAGGTGGCGGCTGCTTCGGTGGAAATTGTTCAGAAGCCACACTTTTATCGGACCGCATGGTTTCTCAGTGCCATGGTGCTGTTGCTGGCAGCTTCGGTGTGGGGCATTTACCAATTTCGATTGGGGCAACTGCGCGGTCGCTTTCAGGCGGTCTTGAAAGAACGCAACCGGCTGGCACGGGAAATGCACGACACTCTCATCCAAGGTTGTGCCAGCGTTTCGGCTTTACTGGAGGCGCATTCGAGCCTGGCACCACCCAAGCCCGAGACCAACGATGATTTGATCAACCATGATTTGCTGGATTGCGCTCGTACCCAACTGCGCTCGACGATTGAAGAGGCCCGGCAGGCGGTGTGGGGCCTGCGCAGCATATCGGAGCCCACGACCGACATCGGCTCGTTGCTGGTCAAGATC
>JBEKWZ010000853.1:0-2688 GCA_049512555.1 Candidatus Sulfotelmatobacter sp.
ACCGGATATTTCGCCACTACTGTCGCCGCCCCGCTCGACGTGACCTGCTCTGCCTTGGAACGGTTGGCCGACGCCATTGACGCCGCGCGCACCACGCCTGACAATTCCGCGCAGGCCCGCCCGCTGGGAATTCATCTGGAAGGGCCGTTTCTCAGCCACAAGCGGCGGGGGGTGCATCCGCCGGAATTTCTGGTTGCACCCACGGTTGCGGTCTTTGAACGTCTTTGGCAGGCTGCGCGCGGCCATGTGCGTATGCTGACCATTGCGCCGGAAGTTCCTGAAGCAATGGAAGTGATTGCCGAAGCGGCGCGGCGCAATGTCTGTGTGAGCATCGGCCATTCCGACGCGGAAATGCCCATCGCGCGCGAGGCGGTCAAGGCCGGCGCGCGACACGCCACTCACACTTTCAATGCCATGCGTCCGCTTGATCATCGCGAGCCCGGCATCATCGGCGAGGTGCTCAGCAATGACCAGTTGAGCGCCGACATCATCGTCGACGGCATTCACGTCGACCCGGCGGTGGTGAAGGTTTTTCTGCGCGCCAAGGGGCACGAACGCGCGGTGCTGATCACCGACGCAATTTCAGCCACCGGCATGCCTGACGGCCGCTACCAGTTGGGCCCGATTGAGGTCGACGTGAAAGACGGCAAGTGCACTTCGAAAGGAAGCCTCGCCGGAAGCGTGCTCACCATGGATCGCGCCGTGCGCAACGTGACCAAGTTCTCCGAATGGACCTTGCGGGATGCGGTCCAGGCAGCCACGCTGAATCCGGCGCGGGCCGTGGGCTTGGCCTCGCATCATGGAATTCTGGCGAAGGGCGCCTTTGCGGATTTCACTGTGCTAAGCCCCACGGGCGAGGTGCTCAAAACCATCGTTCGCGGGCAGGGCTTCTAGGAAGCCCCTCAGCCTTTTCAGAAAATATTTTTCGTCCACAGACAAATCTGTCGCGTTCAATTGTCATACCGTTGAGAGCTCAACGTGCAACCCCCTCGCACCAACAGCGTCGAAGTTGAACGGCTCTACCGCGAACATGGGGCAGCGCTCTTGCTCTTCGGTGTGGCCATCTCACCGGATCGCGGACGCGCCCAGGATGCGGTTCACCAGGTTTTCTTGAGAATGCTCGAACACAACGATCTTCGCGAGATTGCGGATGTAAAGGCATATCTCTTCACGAGTGTACGCAACGCCCTTCTAAACGACTTCAGAATTCGTCAACGCAACACCACACTCGACGATGCGTCTGCCTGGTTCGATCCGCCGCAACGGGACTATGCGGCTGAACTAAACATGCGACGCGCGTTGGACTCACTCCCCGATGATCAGCGCCAGGTGCTCGTCCTGCACATATGGGGAGAGCTCACATTTCTGCAAACCGCGGAGGTTCTGGGCATCAGTTCGAACACTGCGGCTTCGCGATACCGGTACGCCCTCGCCAATTTGCGCGAGGCAATGTGTGTGAAGGAGGATTCTTGTGCTAACTCCGGATTTTGATAGTGAGCGAGATGACCGATTCGAAGCCTATTTGAAGCAGTTTCGTCCATTGGCCATCGAGCCGCTTCAGATCGAGACGTCTAGACGCACTGCTCGGCGTTCCTTCAGGCTCGCGGCGTGGGCAACGGCCGCCGCGGCCGTCATCCTGGTCGCATTGGTGCTTGCAATGCACCCTCGCGCTGGCCGGACTGAGTCTAGGGTCGGCCAAGGAGACTTGGCACGCGGAGAGCGCTCTGCAGAGTCGCAGCCTCTGACAATCGGTAGTGCGAACGCCTTGCTGACCCGTGCGCCGTCCGTTAAGGCGGCCCTCGACCTTGTGCCATTCCATCCCCCGTCCACCCGACTGCCGAAAGGCAAACGGAGCGCGCTTGCCGTGCTCAGCGAGGAGAACGACAAACTATGAACATTTTTCGTTTGCTTTCAGCCATCGTCCTGCTCTTGGCGGCGCAGATAAGCGCTGCGTCTTCAACCCGCGAGGCCAGCCTCGGGCCGAACGCCGCTTTGCTCTACTGGGCCGCATTTTCCGAAATGCAGGATTCCGCTATCAGTGACGCGACAGCGCTGAATGCAGTCCTTGACGGCGCGGCTCCCTACGACGATTTGCAATACAAGGAACTGGTGGAGAAGAACCGATTCGCGCTCGACATCATGTCACGTGGAACGAGCCGTCCATTCTGCGACTGGGGTCTGGGCTATGGTTTCGCGGAGGAGATGGGACCGGCAACGCCGGTCGGCTATGTTTGGAAAGCGAGGGCCCTCGGTAGCCTGAACGTTCTCTATGCATTCCATCTGCAGAGCGGAGGGAACAAGGACGGAGCCGTGCGAGCGCTGGCCGCTGGAATACTCTTCGCACGTGACGTCGCGAACGGTGGGACGCTGGTGTCAGCATTAGTCGCGAAGCGTCTTCTTATCGCACATCTTAATGCTCTGGCACTGGCGCTACACACGGGAGGACTGTCCGCCGGGCAGCGACTAGTCCTGCAAAAGGCGGTCGCGCAGCTCGGACCGGAAGGCCTCGATTGGCAGTCTGTTATGCGTCGGGAGATGGCGGTCCTTCACAAGGCGGACCCAGGCGATTCAGCGGCCCTTGCAGAGATCGAGCCCGTCTATCAAAAAGCGCTCAACGATCCTTCCACGCTGCCAGCGCTTGAACAGATGCGGTCCAGCGCTCCACAAAGCCTTGCGGCCCTGATTCCC
>JBEKWZ010000854.1:0-2687 GCA_049512555.1 Candidatus Sulfotelmatobacter sp.
TGTCGCTGGCGCGCGACCTCGGCGTGAACATCAGCGGGATGGCGATCATTCTGCAAATGCGCGAGCGCATGGAAGAGATGCAGCGGCAGATTCAGGAGTTTGTGCAGTACATCCAGAAAGAAGTGCTGATCCGCGCCAACGCCGCCACCGATCCGGCGAAGGGGGCGATTGTGCCGGTAAGGCGATCGATGGTGATGCCGGCGGCGCAGGTGAGCAAGAAACGCTAATTCGCTCTCTCTGCAACCCTTCCGCCCCCTTGTCATCCTGAGCGAAGCAAGCTCTGGGCAAAGCGCAGAGCCTGCGAAGTCGAAGCAGCCCGCGCCTGTTTGCTATCGCACAAATGTCGATGGGCGTTTTTACAATGCAGCGCGCATCATCAGAAAACTCCTCGTCAAGACGGTGCCACCTGATGCGAACAGGGGGTCCTTCGACTGCGTCAGAGTCCACTTCGCGAGCGCCAACTTCGCTCAGGATGACACTGCTTAGAGGTATTATCTAGGGTCATCCAATGCTGCCTTTCAAGCTCGTCTACAGCGACGCCTACTACCTTCCCATCGGCGACCACGTCTTCCCTGCCGAAAAATACCGGCGCGTTCGCGACCGGCTGATCACACAGGGCGTCGCCGAGGCTAAAGATTTCCTTGAGCCCCAGCCCGCGGCCGATGAAGACATCCTGCTGGTTCACACTCCGGAGTACGTGCACAAGCTGAAGACTGGCACGCTCAGCCCGCGCGAAGAAATGCAGATGGAAGTCCCTTACTCGCGCGATCTGGCAGAGGCGTTCTGGCTGGCGGCCGGGGGGTCGATCCTCGCGGCGCGGCAATGTCTGGCCGACCGCGTGTGCATCAGCATCGGCGGCGGATTTCACCACGCGTTTCCCGACCACGGCGAAGGCTTCTGCATGATCCACGATGTGGCCGTGGCGATTCGAACGATGCAGCGCGACCACAAGATTCGCACCGCGATGACCCTCGATTGCGACGTGCATCAGGGCAACGGCACGGCCGTAATTTTTGGCGGTAAGCGCCCAGCAACTGCGCCGCTGCCTTCGTCGTCAGCCTCAACCATGCCGCGGCGTCAGGGCCCTCCCGGTGGCGCGCAGAGGGTCGCCCACGCCGGCGACGTCTTCACCATATCGCTGCATCAGCACAATAACTATCCTTTGTATAAGCCGCCGTCGTCGATCGATGTCGACCTGCCCGACGGCACTGGCGACGATGACTACCTGGCGTGGCTGGACAACGCGCTCAGTTCCGGCCTGCGGCAGTTCGAGCCGGACCTGCTGTGCTACGTCGCCGGCGCCGATCCCTACAAAGAAGATCAGTTGGGCGGGCTCAACCTGACCCTCGACGGCCTGAAGAAGCGCGACGAACTCGTGTTCCGCGTCGCCCACGCCCGCGACATTCCGGTGATGGTGACGTATGCCGGCGGCTACGCGCAGGACGTCGAAGACACGGTGACCATTCACAGCAACACGGTGATCGCGGCGAAAGAAGTGTTTGAGCCGTAACCTAAGACGGCTCAGGTTCTCTCAGATTTCCGCCACCTTTCGAAATACTCTTTTTGCTCGGCGACCGTCGCGGGCGTGATGCCCGGCCCCACATCGAAAATCCCGACTAGGTCACTGATTTGGGCAACCTTGCCGATTGTCATTCGGTAGGCCTGCATTCCCAAGCCCATATCTCGACCCATACCTGATGGCCGAACATCAAGACTTGAGCCGTAGCAAAACAGGTTAAGCCCCTCTTTTTCGAGTCGTGCCCGTACGCCGCAAAGAGCCTCGAAAAAATCCGATGCTGACTCTTCGATCTTCTTGTCACGGTAGCAGACGGCTATGTGACAGAGTCGGCCTCGATCCTCGCACGTGACCTCGGCGATTTCTTCCTTCTCTCCGCCGATCAGCCTTATCTTGTATTCGAGCAGCATACTCACCCAGCGACGTTTGCCGCTGATAATATACATTCTGAGACCTTATGTTCGAGAACTTACAGGAAAAACTACAGCGCGCGTTCAAGAGCCTTCGCGGGCAGGCCCGGCTGACCGAAGAGAACATTGACGAGGCGCTGCGCGAAATTCGGCTCGCGCTGCTCGAGGCCGATGTCAACTTCAAAGTCGTCAAGCAGCTCATCGACAAGATTCGCGCCAAGGCCGTCGGCCAGGAAGTGCTGACCGCGCTCTCGCCCGGCGAGCAGGTCATCAAGATTGTGCGCGACGAGCTGGTCGAGATTCTCGGCAAAGACACGGCGCGCATGAAGTTCGCTTCGCAGCCGCCCACGGTCGTGCTCATGGCTGGGCTGCAAGGCTCCGGCAAGACCACAACTTCGGGCAAGCTGGCCAACTGGTTCAAAGTTGGAGGCCATCGTCCGCTGCTGGTTTCGGTCGACGTGTACCGACCCGCGGCGCGCGAGCAGTTGAAAGTGGTCGCGCAGGCGGTGAAGAGCCACATCTACGAAGGCGAGGTCGGCGAGGCCAACACGGCCACGGTCGAGCGGCTGGTGAAAGAAGCGCGGCGCGAGGCCATTGTTTCCGGCTGCGACGTGCTGATCGTCGATACCGCCGGGCGTTTGCACATCGACGACCAGCTCATGGACGAGATGCAGTCGCTGAAGAAGCTGCTGAATCCATCGGAGATTTTGTTCGTCGCCGACGCCATGACCGGACAAGACGCCGTCCGCTCGGCCGAGGAG
>JBEKWZ010000855.1:0-2676 GCA_049512555.1 Candidatus Sulfotelmatobacter sp.
CTGTTCACGGGCTATCTCAGCTCGCGGGAGACAGCGCACACCATCGGCGAGAGCCGGTCGGGCGGGACGCTACGGGCGGAGGGATGGAACCGGCTGCCCATGATCCGCATGACGAACATCAGCCTGCTGCCGGGAGAAAAGCCGCTGAGCCTGGAGCAACTGATTGCTGGAACGGATCATGGAGTTCTGATGCAAACTAATCGTTCGTGGTCGATTGACGACAAGCGCTACAACTTTCAGTTTGGCTGCGAGATCGGATGGGAAATCAAGAATGGCAAGCGCGTGCGCATGGTAAAGAATCCCTCGTATTCGGGGATCACGACAGAATTCTGGAATTCGCTGGACGCGATTTGCTCGCGCGACGAGTGGATCTTATGGGGAACTCCGAATTGCGGCAAGGGCCAACCGCAGCAGGTGATGGGGACGGGGCACGGAGCAGCACCTTCGCGTTTTTGTGGAATTAAGGTGGGGAGCGCGTTTAAGAGCTAATTTACCGCGGAGACACCGAGGCGCGGAGCAATGCGAACGATGTAATGCTAACGATTGAATGCTGACGAAAGAACAAGCCGGCGAAGTCTTTGACTGCATCCGGAAACTCTCGACTGCGGATGAGGTCGAGGTGCTGTTTTCTGGCGGGCGGTTCGCGCTGACTCGTTTTGCCAACAATACGATTCATCAGAACGTGGCCGAGGAGAACTATGTGGTTTCGGTGCGTGCCGCGTTTGGGGGGCGGACCGCTCGGGCCTTTACTAACAAGTTTGACGACGAGAGTTTGCGGCAAGTCGTCAAGTCGGCAGAGAATCTGGCGAAGGTTCAGCATCCTGATCCGGACCTGTTGCCCATGCCTGACGCCCACTCCGCGGGCGGGACGGGCGGGTCGCCCGTCTCCACACAGACCATTCCGTCCCGGCATTTCGAAACTACTGCTGCTATTACTCCGGAACTGCGCGCTGAGGGCGTCAAGAAAATCGTTGGCGTGGCGCAACAGCACGGGCTCACGACGGCGGGAGTTTTTTCCAGCGCAGAATCTTTAGACGGAATCTTCAACTCGCGCGGGCTGAGCAAGTGGCATCAGCAGACCTCGGCCGATGTGTCGATCACGATGCTGGCAAGCGATTCTTCGGGCTGGCAGAAGGCGAATTCACCGGATGTGGCGAAACTTGATCCGCTGGTGCTGGCCGAGACCGCGGCTCGGAAAGCCCTCGATTCGGCACGGCCGCGCGACATTCCGGCAGGGAAGTGCACGGTGATTCTGGAACCCGCCGCCGTGCTCGATATTGTTGGATTCATGTTCTGGGATTACGCCGGCATGGCGATCCTTGACCAGCGCTCGTTTCTGACGGGACGAATCGGCACCGAGCTTTTCGGTGACAACATTACGATCTGGGACGACGTGGCTCATCCTCTGCAGACCGGTGCTCCGTTCGATGGCGAAGGCGTGCCACGGCAGCGACTGGCCCTGGTAGAAAACGGAATTGTGAAGAGGGTTGTCTACGCGCGGGCGACTGCGGAGCGAATGAAGCGTTCGGAATATAAAAATAAAGTCGGTCCGATCGAGGCGACTGGCCACGGCTTTGCGCTACCCAACGAAATGGGAGAGATGCCGCAGAACATCGTGTTCGCCCCGGTGGCCAATCCGCAGACGGTCGAGCAGATGATTGCGTCCACCGAACGCGGAGTCCTGGTGACGCGGCTGTGGTACATCCGCGAAGTCGAGCCCTTTGAAAAGATGCTGACCGGAATGACCCGCGACGGCACGTTTTACCTAGAGAATGGACGCGTGCAGGGTGGAGTGCGAAATTTCCGCTTCAACGAAAGCCTGATTCACATGCTGTCGAATGTGGAAGCCATGAGCGTGCCGGTCCGGGCTAGCGGAGAAGAGTCGATGGACATGGTGGTCCCGGCCATGAAGGTGAAAGCCTTCAACTTTACCGAAGTGACCAAGTTCTAGAGCCTGCGGAAATGTGCGATTCCGGCACAGGCTTTCGCTCCTCTTTTTCCTCCGTTTTATGCCCTGCTATCGCCGGAGATTGACCGGGATTTGACCTGAAATTGGTGGGTTCCGGCAGGCTGTTTTGGACCAAAATCTGCCCCTCGTAATCTCTTCTAATTCGTTCAAAGAAAAGCAGTTAAGCCCCATTTGTTCCATGACTTCGGTAACTTTGTTTGCCCCATTTGTGGGTGTAGGCTGCCCTTGAGTTGGATAAGAGTCCGGAGAGCGGAAACGGCGCTCCCGGAAGGAAGGGTCTCCTCAGCGTGGCAGCAGAAGGCAAGGCACCGATGACCGAGGCGCAGGCGACAACGGCGGGGCACTACGAAGACATGCAGAGTGCGCCGCGTTTTCCGCTGCATCTCTCGGCTTCGGTCACCACTCAGGGCAGCGCATATTCGGCGGAGACCGAAAACATCTCAGCCAACGGCGTGCTGTTTGCGATGGACCGGGACGTTCCGGTGGGCTCGATGGTGGACTTTACGATTTTGTTGCCGGCCGCCGTTGTGGGCGCGCGGCGCGATGTGCAGATCGACTGCCGGGGCCGGGTCGTGCGCAGCTTCGAAGATCGAGGCCGGCGCGGTGTGGGCGTGGTGATCGACGAATACCATTTCGAACGAGCGTAGGCGCAGGGAACTGAATGGCTACCATTCCGGTGAGCGTGGACGAAAATCTCGGAGCATGCG
>JBEKWZ010000856.1:0-2671 GCA_049512555.1 Candidatus Sulfotelmatobacter sp.
AGTGAAGAGGTTTAGCGAATGACGGTCAGCTTCCGCTTGAAAGTGAAGCCCTCGCCCGATCAAGTTACCGAAGGCCACAAGAAGCTGGAGTAGCAAGGCGGCTGGATCGCTCTCCGTATGCGGCTCGATCGTGCGCACGATATCACCGGCCAAACCGTGAAGAGCCTCCTGCGAAGGTGGGCTCGGCCATGCCGGATCTGTCCTATAGATCGAGTTCACCTCGCGTTCTCCAACAATCGCGCAATCTCATCCGGGTGGAACAGCAATCTGCGGCACAGGCGCACAGGTTTGAGCTTGCCTTGCCTCACCCAAGATCGGACGGTATGAGGCGAGACGCACAACGCTTTTGCGACTGCTAGCAATGTCAGGAGTTGCGGGACGGTGTCAGGCATGACTAACCCCGCCGTTCCCTTGGTACGTTCTTCCCTGCATTCTTCTGGGTGGATGCGCTGGGCACTCCTGTTGCGATGATTCTTTCGATCTCGTTTTCCGATACTAATCGGCGGCGGCCGACATACACCGTGCTGACAAGGCCCACAGCTGCCAAACGTCGCACTGTGTAGACCGATACGCCCCACGCGTTCGCGGCTTGCTGGATGCTCTTTAACGCCATGAAGACCTCCAAGAAACATGCTCACTCAAACTGCTTTAAGAATGAGCGTGGATGTGCTAGAGTGTCAATGTTTATGATTACTATTGCACAGTTCTAGAGGGTTTTTATCTAGCTATGCCATCGCGAGAGTTCAGGAAAGTGTTGCAGGGACACCAGCGCAGCGTCATGCGCCAACTGCGACGGGATCGGCCGAAGCTCTTTCGGGCGCTGGAGGAATTCGCAAACATCAGATCCGATGCGGAAGGGTGGGCGCACTTCAGAAAGCGTTGGCCGAATTTCTTCCCGGCTCACTATTACGACACGGTGAACGATGGTTCAAAACAAAATATCCTCGGGTACCCCTATTGGCTGCATCACGTCTGGCTGAATTGGGAGCTTGGCGAAATGGCGCTACCTATTCTGCTCGGCATCGATCCCAACCCAGAGCGAACAGAGGGCACACCCGAAGAAGCCTGGCTCAGCGACCTGGTCTCGATCCCTGGTGCGTTTTACGTAGATTGGGACGAAGGAGTTTTTCGCTATCGAGGCGCATGCGATTTCCAGAGAGCACTCTATCTTCTTTTTTTGGATAGTTGGAGAGCCAGGTTCTGCGAGAAGTGCAAGGCGAAATTTATTGCTAAGCGTGCGGCACAGAAATTCTGCACGACCGACTGCAGCGCGGCCATGCAGCGCGAATTCAGGCGTCGATGGTGGGCTGAGCATGGAACGGCATGGAGGCAAAAACGACAGAAGTCCAAATTGAAAAAGAAAGGTGTGAAGAATGTCGCTGACAAAACGCGGTAAAACGTGGCACACGCACTTCTACGTGGGTGGCCAGAGGTTCCGGCAATCGCTCGATACAAGCGATTGGCGCGAAGCCCAGGCTAAGGAAAAACAACTCATAGCTGAGGCCTCAGAGGGGAAGCTGACGCATAACGCTGGCATTCTTGCCAGACAGGCGTTCGGGCAAGCAGCAGACGATTACGTGACTTCTCGCAAACTGGAGCTAGTCACAGCCAGTCGAGCGAAGGAGAAGCAACTCCTGGTCCAACTCAGGGCCTACTTCAAAGAGGAGCCGCTAAAGGTGATTACGGCGAAACGAATTACAGAATACAGAGCTTGGAGAGCGGAGCAGAAAGTCGGTCCGGCGACGTTGAATGCCGAAATTGGCATTTTGCGTCGCATCCTCAAGCGAGCGAAGCTCTGGGCACGTGTTGCTGACGACATAAGACCTCTAAAAGAGCCGGGTACCATAGGGCGGGCAATCACCGAGGAAGAGATGCAACGGCTCCTAAAGACAGCGGTAATACGGCCTGAATGGGAAACCGCCTACCTAGCAGCGATCCTTTGCCTAAACACCACTGCAAGAGGCTGCGAGTTGAAAGGGCTGCAATGGTGCGACGTTGATCTATTCGCCCGTACCCTGACAATCCGCCACTCAAAGACGGCAGCCGGTGAACGTGTGGTTCCTCTTACGGACGTGGCTATCTCGGCTCTTGCGAGGCTTCATCGGAGGGCAGAGGGTTTTGGCTCGGTGGAGCAGTCGCACTATATTTTCGCTGCTTTCGTCCCCAAGTTCACGTTCAGCGGAAAGAAAGTGATCGACTACAACGTCACGAAGTTTGACCCGAAGCGGCACATAAAAAGCTGGAGGGCGGCTTGGAGGACCCTGACGAAGAAGGCGGGTCTGCCTGGGTTCCGATTCCACGATCTGCGGCACTGCGCCATTACCCAGCTCGCGGAGAACGGAACGTCAGATTCGACGATTATGGCGATCGCCGGTCATGTGAGCCGACGAATGCTGGAGCGGTACAGCCACGTTCGTATGGAAGCCAAGCGCAACGCGATGGAAACCCTGGCTGTGAGCACCAGAACCGGGGGTTACGACACAAACGACGACACAAACGGCACCCCTAAGGGCGCTCGCCCCGTTTAAGTTGTTGAGAGATTTGGTGGACCTGGTCGGGATCGAACCGACGACCTCTTCCATGCCATGGAAGCGCGCTCCCAGCTGCGCCACAGGCCCACGATGGGGAAACTACTGACTCTCCGTTGCGGAGGGCCTTAAGTATTCTCGCT
>JBEKWZ010000857.1:0-2670 GCA_049512555.1 Candidatus Sulfotelmatobacter sp.
GACGACAACACGAATCGCCGGAGCTTCGAACATTCCATCTTCTTCAACATTCCAGCCCACTCGCTGCAGCAGGGCCGAGCGCGCCGCGGCCAGCCCTGAGAAGTTCGCCATCGTAGTGCCGGTAACGAACCCGACTCCGCTGGTCGAGGGCAAATGCAGCAGATCCAAAGTCCACTCGCGTACGATGTCTTCCGCCTTCGCCCCCACCGGCGACATGACTTGCATCGCCCCATTCTGGTCCCAGGCGCCGGCCAGCCAGTTCGCCGCCAAGGCCGCCGGGAGAGTACCGCCGATCACGAATCCGAAATAACGCCCGCCCGTGGTTGCGACCGTCGCGGGGGAACCGACGTCGTCGAGCAGGGCCAGAACTTCTGCGGGATCGCAAGGGCCTTCGGGCAGAGCGCCGCCCAGCCGCTCCAGCCGCGCGACATCCTCCGGGGAGGGCGTCACTTTGCGGTCATTGATCGTGGCCACGTAGCGTGCTGCCCGGACGGCAGTTTCGGAGAGCAATTCCTTCACGAGCGCCTCCTTCGCAGATATTTTGTAGCGACTCGATATTTATAACGACTCGATCGGCTGGTTGATGAACTCTTCGTAGCGCCGCAGTTCTGCGATGGATGTTTCCGACAACACAGAGAAGGGAATCGCCCGGCAGCCATCGGGCAGTTCCGCAGCGGTGAGCAAGTCGCAGATGACCGCAGCCGTTTGCTTCAGACCGCGCTGCCAGTTAGGCTCGCGCGCGTCGCGCAAGACCAGGCTGTCGGGATGGAATCCTGCCGCGGTCAGCACGGCGCGCGCCACCTTCAGAAATTCCGGCCAGCGCGAGGCCACGCCCACCAGAGCGCCGGAAGGGGCAGGCAGGTATCCGGCAAGGGAAGTGGGCACCGAGCGAATCTGCAACGTGATCAATTCCGCGCCCGGAGGCAGCAACTGCCGCGCTGTGGCCACCCGGTTGGGCAGCACGACGGGCATCCCGCCTTCCGGGGAGGTTGGGCAATCCTGCGGCCCGCAGGACTCGACCGGGAAAGTTACGGCCCGCGCGATCTCTGCCGCCAGAATTTGCCGCAACTCCTCGTCCGGCTCAATCAGCAGAAAATGGTCAGGAGGTTGCAGTTCGAGCCACTGCCGCAGGCGCGTCCGCAGCACCGGCAGCGTCACTCCCAGCTTGCGCGCCGAGCGAAACAGGCGCGCGATCATTTGCTCGAGCGCCAGAGCCGCCGTGGGCACGACTTCCGGCTTGCTGGCCCGGACGTAGACCCCGCTCCCGCGCCGGAACTCGACCCAGCGATCGCGCTGCAGCTGGCGATATCCGGCGCTAATCGTGTTGGGATGCAGGTGAAATCGCCGCGCCAGGTCGCGCGTCGAGGGCAGCCGCTGCCCCGGCGCCAGGTCGTCGCTCAGAATGCCGAGCACGACCTGGGTCACTAGCTGTTCGCGGATCGAAACTTCACTGCCGCGGGCAAACCAGAATTGCATGGCGGCAATATCATAAGCTTGCTCGCCGCCGCCGGTCGAGTTTCTCGGGAACCGGTTTGGCGCTTAGAGCTAGGCGTTAAATGAAACGCTATCTGAACTCGAGGTTGAAGCCTGCAGCGCCGGAGTCAGCGAGTCGCCCGAACCGATCTCCTGGACTTGCTGAAAGAGTGAGCTGTAAGCCGTTTGCGCGGCGGACAGATTGCCCGTTTGCGGTACCTGACCCCACGGGCTCACAGGCTGGCTGTTGCCTTCACCCCAGCCGTTCACGTGATGGCGAAGATTGTTGTGCCCCTGGTCGACCTTGTGGAAGCCTTGTTTCAGGTTGCCGTAGTCCTGCTGCGCGCCGGAAATATTTCCCGACTGCAGATCCTGCGCCAGCTGGTTGAAGGCTTGCGAAATGGGATCGCTGGTCGCAGTGGATGAGGTCGAACTGCTTTGGGACGCGAGCCCCGGCAGCGCCGAGACGTCCTGTTGAGCAGCCGACAAGTTGCCAGTCTGCAGATCGGAACCGAGTTGCTGGAACTCCTGGCGAAACTGTTGCAGCTTGTTTTGAATGCTCTGGTTGACGGAGGCGGCGAGAGTGCTGCTGGAAATAGCCGATACGGACATAGCATCTCCTTCTTTCGGAACGGTTCGTCCCGGATGGTTGACGGCGCGACGCCAAGACGTAAGTCGGACGTCGTTCGTTCATCGCCGGCAATTCGGCTTTGATTAGGCACGCTCCGTGCCAAACGCACGCTCTGCAGATGCCGGACGAAATCTGTTCATTTCACAGTAAGTTCGTCACAAGGGCGCTTGACTCTGCCGTTCCAGGGAGCACAACTCGGCAAGACATGCCTATGCCGACCCAGCAAATCGTGCCTATCTTGCTCACGCATTGCCGCTTTTCCTTTTCCGGCAGTATGATGAATCGCATGAGCTTTTCCGAAACGATCTTCTTATTCTTTTTGGCCCTCATCATCTTTGGGCCCAAGAAGTTGCCGGAGATCGCGCGCCAGGTGGGCAAGGCGCTCAACGAATTCAAGCGCGCTTCGAACGAGTTCAAGGCGCAAATCGAACAGGAGATTTCCAACCTCGAGGTCGAGAACCGGCAGACGATTCTGCCGCCCAGCCCGACTCCGGAAGGCGCGACCAGCCGCAAGCTCTATGCCGCGCCCGTTGAAGCTGGCCCGGCCGATGCTCATCCGGCGGAAG
>JBEKWZ010000858.1:0-2667 GCA_049512555.1 Candidatus Sulfotelmatobacter sp.
GCTAACGCAAGCAGAGGCGCAACTTGCTGCGGCATGGCCGGGTTTAAAGACTGGGACATGATGCGAGCCTGGATACTGCAAATGCGGTATGGCGCGGGCCTGGTATTTCGTGAACCTAGCATGGAAACTGTACGGGAAGAATGGGCAACAGCATCAGCTGTGATTTTTTTTTCATCAGAAATTAATACTTCCTTCGAAACGCGCGACCGAAACGAACGCCAGCATGACGGGAAAGTTACATTCTTGTAATCTAATTTACACAGAATGTTGACGTGCGTTTCATGGCAACACAACGTACCTCGGCTAGCCTCCTTCGTTACTTAACCGCGCCATATAAATCCAACTGCTTCCGAGGAACAGATGCGATTACCGAAACCAGCCTTCGAACTTACCTGCTGGAAGTTCAATTCCATGATCCGGGCGCTATTTCTCTCCGGAACTGTTTTGTGCCTCGCGGCCTTTTCGCAGGCGCAGGTTGATCGTGCGGGATTAAATGGCACTGTAACGGATCCTTCAGGACGCTTTCTTCCCCAGACGCAGATTACCGCCGTGCAGATTTCCACCGGGCTGAAACGTGAGGCCAAGTCCTCGGCTGAGGGAACGTACGACATTCCTGAGCTGCCGGTCGGGAATTACACGATCACGTTTGAGCATGAGGGGTTTAAGTCGCTCACCTTCGTGGATGTCGAGGAGGTGATCGGCCGCACGCGAACGCTCGATGTGACTCTGCAAGTTTCCGGCCGCGACGAACGCGTGGAAGTCCCCGCCAGTTCGGCGCTGATGGATCGCAACAGCAGCGCGGTGACCGGTTTCATCGAGAAAGAGCAGGCAGATGAGTTGCCGCTGAACGGCCGCGACTGGGCGTCGCTGACGGCCTTTGTCCCCGGCGCCGTCGACACTGGCGGCAGCAACCAGCGCACGATACGGTTCGCCGGACGGGGCCTCGACGACAGCAACTGGACCTACGACGGCATCGACGCAACCAGCATCGTGAATCAGACGCAGCGCCCCTGGGTGCGGCTCGCCATTCCGCTGGACGCGATCCAGGAGTTCCGTGTCGATTCGCTGATGGCATCTGCCGAGGAAGGCGGAACTGGCGGCCCGCAACTCGACGTCAGCTCGCCTTCGGGCACCAACCGCTTCCACGGGCGCCTGTTCGAGTTCTTGCGCAACGACGCGTTTGACGCGCCTGTGCCTGAATGGGCCTCCCACGGCGAAACCCAGCAACCGCTTCGTCTGAATCAGTTCGGCGGAGCACTCGGCGGCCCCCTCAAGCGCGACAAGACGTTCTTCTTCATTGCTTCGGAGGCCTACCGGCAAAACTGGGGCTATCCGGTGAGCGGTGACGTGCCGAGCGCGGCGCTCATTGCCACCGTTCCGACCTCGTCGCCGATCTACGGGATCATCAACGCTTTTCCAGGAGCAGGGCCAAGGACAATTCTGACGCCCTGGACGCCAGCCAACGACCCGGGTGACCCGAACTACGCGAACTATGACCTGCTCACCTGCTCCTGCACTCAGGTGGTCAATGAGAACTCAGCCATGCTGCGCCTCGACCAACATTTCTCGTCGCAGACCACGGGCTTCATGCGATTCAATTACGACCGGTCTGTCGATACCCAGCCGCTTTCGGCTGCCGCGACCGATTTGCAGCAAAGGGTGTCGACCCCGGTCAATGGCGCGCTCGAATTGCTGCACATCTTCAGTCCCAACCTGGTGAATGAATCCAAGTTCGGATTCAATCGCGCCACCTCCAACACTTACAACCTCAATGAAACCGGCATCCTGTATCAGATTGCGATCTCCACCGGTCCGGGGCCAGGATTCATCACGCAGAACTACGATTACGGCAGCATCTACGTGGGCAACTCATTTTCCTGGCTCGACAATCTGACCTGGGTTCATGGCCGGCATACCTTCAAATTTGGAGCGGAGATCCGCCGCATTCAATTGAATCAGAGCTCCGGCGACCACGGAAAAATAACCTTCGCCACGGTGGAGGATCTGGCGGCGAATGAGGCGAGCAGGGCCAGTTTGTCAGGAGCTCTGCCAGTCAATCACTTGCGCAAGAATGATTACGTCGGCTACGCGCAGGATGAGTACAAAGTGGCGGCGAATCTCACCGTGAACCTGGGCCTGCGCTACACCATCTTCGATCTCTTCCACGAGGAGAACGGGTTGGCCAACCCGTTCGATTTCGGCACCTGCGGCGCGCAGGGATTCTGCGGGATCGGCGCCAGCTTCGGCCAGCAGAATTACGGCGATATCGACCCTCGCGTGGGCTTTGCCTGGACGCCGGTGAAGGACGGCAAAACAGTAATTCGAGGCGGCTTCGGCATCTACCACGAAGACGGACAGTTGGACGATCAGAACCTGCCCGCCAAAAACGAAGTGCCCTCCTACTCGGTGAAAAGCACTTCGAGCCTGCAGCTCACCTATCCGATCGATTCCTACTTTACCGGCCCCGGAACCCTCTCACCCAACGCTGAACAAAGAAACCGCAAGGACTCGTATGTCGAGCAGTGGAGCCTCTCGGCGCAGCGCGAGCTGCCTGCCAACTTCGTGGGCGCGGTCTCTTACCTGGGAAGCCACGGCGTGCATCTGCTCGATACCAACGTCGTGAACTTGATCGATCCGGCCACCGAGGCTGTGCAATATCCGGCTTTT
>JBEKWZ010000859.1:0-3090 GCA_049512555.1 Candidatus Sulfotelmatobacter sp.
CATCGTGATGACGGCGTGGGCGAACATTGAGCTGGCCGTCGAGGCCATGCGCCGCGGAGCGCGCGACTTCATTCAGAAACCGTGGGAGAATCAGCGACTACTCACGATTCTTCGAACCCAGGTCGAGTTGCGCCGCGCCTTACAGCAAGCAGAACGTTTGGCTGCGCAGAATCGGCTATTACAAGCGGAAGGCCGGCCCGAGTTCATTGCGACGTCACCGCCCATGCAGCCAGTGCTTGAGGCCATTACGCGCGTTGGCCCATCCGACGCCAATATTCTGATTACTGGCGAACACGGCACGGGCAAGGAAGTGGTGGCACGAACGCTGCACGCGGTTTCTCGCCGCGCTTCGCGACCCATGGTTGCCGTGAACACCGGTGCCTTGTCTGAGGGAGTATTTGAAAGTGAACTTTTTGGCCACGTGAAGGGCGCGTTTACCGACGCTCGCACCGACCGGCAACGTGCCTTATCGCCAGCAGGCAACGCTGTTGCGTGTGCTGGAAACCAGTGAGATTGAGCGCGTTGGCTCGTCGCGCTCGCGCCGCGTGGATGTTCGCGTCATCTCCGCCACCAACGCGGACCTGCGAGCGGCCTGCGCCTCCGGACAATTTCGCGAAGACTTGCTGTTTCGCCTGAATACCGTGGAGATTCACGTTCCCGCGCTGCGCGAACGGCGTGACGACATTCCCGCGCTTGCCGTGCACTTCCTGGCGCGGTACGCTTCGCGCTATCGGCGTCCAGTACAGGGCTTCGAGGCCTCAGCTCTGCAACTGCTGATGCAGTATTCGTGGCCGGGCAACGTGCGGGAACTGGAGCACACGCTGGAGCGCGCGGTGCTGATGTGCCGTGGCAATGAGATTCAGCGGGCCGATCTCGGCCTCGATCTTTCGCGCCAGCAAAATCAGAATCTCGAGGAACTCAGCCTGGAGTCCGTGGAAGCGATTCTGATCCGCAAGGCGCTGCAACGCTGTCAGGGGAATGTGAGCCAGGCCGCAGAAACCCTGGGATTGAGCCGCGGCGCGCTTTATCGCCGGATGGAGAAATATGGCCTCTAGCCCGGGCGGGAGCTTCCGTCCCGGCGTGCGCAAGCCTCCTCGCAAGCGAGTTCGCCTTCTTTACGAGCGCCGCATCAGTCTGTTCTCTCTGCTGGTCGCCCTGCCAGGAATGATTGTTGGTGGTATCTTCATCGTACTGCAACCCTGGTCTACGGAATCAAAGTGCGCGTTGCTGTTTGCCGAGTTGTTTGTCTGGTGGCTGCTGGCCATGGCCCTGCAAGAGCAAACCACGAGGCCACTGCAGACTCTGGCCAACGTGATCGCCGCTTTGCGCGAAGAAGATTATTCCTTTCGTGCGCGCGGCGGCGCGGCTGAAGATGTTCTCGGCGAACTTTCTCTCGAAGTCAATGCGCTGGCCGACCTGCTGGCGGATCAGCGGATTCTCTCCATTGAGGCCACGGCTCTGCTGCGCCGCGTGGTCGAGGAGATCGACGCGCCGTTGTTTACTTTTGATCCTGACCAGATTTTGCGCTTGGTCAACTCCGCGGGGGAACGTCTGCTGCAGCAGCCGTCCGTAAGGCTTCTGGGACGGACTGCGGAAGAAATCGGATTAGCCCGATGTCTTACCGCGGAAAGCGAAACGTTAGTCCCACTGCCGTTCCAAACCCCGAATGCGCGCTGGATGGTCCGGCGCAGCTCCTTCCGCCAAAGGGGCGTGCCGCACTCTCTCATCGTTCTTTCCGATGTAAGCCGCGCGTTACGCGAGGAAGAACGTAGTGCGTGGCAGCGTCTGATTCGGGTTCTGGGGCATGAACTCAACAATTCGCTCACGCCGATCAAGTCGATTGCGGGTAGCCTGAGTTCTCAGATCGCCAACGCCGTCGGGGATGCCAGCCAGCGTCGGGATTTCGAACGCGGCCTCGAAATCATCGAAACCCGTGCCGACAACCTGAATCGATTTCTGCAGGCATACCGCCAGCTTGCCCAGATGCCACCGCCGGCATTGCGCAAGACGTCTCTGGCGACAATCATCGAACGCGTGGCCGGATTGGAGACGCGACTCCAAGTGCGGGTGGTTCCGGGCGCGGCTATGGAATTGAATGTCGATCCCGACCAACTCGAGCAGATGCTGATCAATCTTGTGCGCAATGCGGTCGAGGCCGCGCTTGAGCCTGGGCGTTCAACAGCTCAGCCGGCAGCGATCCATCCTAATAATGATGACGGAGCAGTTGCGCCAGCGGAGGACCCGCTGGTTGTCATTCGTTGGGATGCGTCCGAAAAGGACGTTGTCCTCGCGATCGAAGACAATGGGCCGGGCCTGCTCAATCCTAGCAACGCATTCATCCCCTTTTACACGACCAAGCCCGCGGGCAGCGGAATCGGGCTGGCGTTATCTCGGCAAATCGTAGAGGCTCACGGCGGATCCATCGAGCTGTTGAACCGCGCTGAACGGGGTTGTCAGGCGAGAGTGACGCTGCCGCGATTTCTCGGCGAAGGGCAACCGGATCTCAAGCCGGGCAGCTAGAAGTCTTGCCGTAAGCTGCCAAAGACTCCGCCGACAAATCCCTGCGGAAGCTTGTGGTTTTTGCTTCCCCGCCCCAGCCCTCTGCAGTTGGCTGAAACAGAATTGGACCTTCCGCGCGGCCGGCATTATCATCTTCACTTTGTGAATACCTCAAAGGTCGTCAATGTCGAAGACTTGCGCCGCATGGCGCAACGCCGGCTCCCCAAGTCGGTCTTCGATTATTTGGATGGCGGCGCGGAAGCGGAGGCCACGCTCAGGGAAAACTGCCGAGTGTTCAACGATGTTCTATTTCGTCCTCGCAGTGCTGTGGCTGTCGGCGACTGCGATTTGAAGACTCGGGTACTCGGCCATGATCTTTCTTTCCCGGCCATGCTGGCTCCGGTCGGCTACAGCCGCCTCATGCACCCGGATGGAGAAGTGGCCGCGGCTCATGAGGCCGGGGAAGCAGGTACCGGCTACATCCTCTCTACGATATCTGCCCACAAATTGGAGAACGTGAAAGCTGCGTCGAAAGGTCCGGTCTGGTACCAACTGTATCTGCTCGGTGGACGCGTGGCGGCGGAAGGCTCG
>JBEKWZ010000860.1:0-2662 GCA_049512555.1 Candidatus Sulfotelmatobacter sp.
CTGGAAATCCCAGTGGGAACCGTGAGATCGCGGCTGTTTGCCGCACGCGAGGCATTACGAAAAATCTGGCAAAGTCCACGACCGCAACTGAAGGAGGGCGCATGAAACTCGGAGACATAAAGCCCGGAAATACGAAGCGCGAAGAGATGACGTGCGAAGAAGCGGTGCAGTTCGTCTCGGCGCTTTGCGACCGGGAAATTATTCCTCCGGCCGCAGCCGAACACATCGGGGTATGCGCGGCGTGTCACGAGCGGTTGCAGGAATATATCGAGATGGGTGCGGAATTACGCCGCGTAGCAAGCCTGCAAGCAGTGGAAGAAACAGAAGTAAAGCTCTGGGAGCAAGTCCCGAGGATTACGTCGAAATGGTGGGGAAAAGGATGGGAGACCATGAGAATACCGAGGTTTGCATTTGCGATTCTGTTAGTGGCCGCCGTCGTTTTGGGTTCCAGCCTGGTTATGGTGAAGGCCCGCGCGCACACGCAAGGGCCAGTGTTGATGTTGACGGCGAAATCAGCCACGGGACATACGGTACGGTGTGCTCTTTCGCTGAAAGACGAGAAGGCTGATTCTTGTGGTTCAGTGCGGGTCGTCAACGGGGGAGCGGAACTTTTCGGATTCAGAGTTATTTCTGACCAGGGAGATCGCATAGAGATCGGGGTGCGCGCGCGATTCTTGCCCGGAAACCCTGGTTCCGGCAGCTTTTCGAGCGCCCAGATTGATGGTTTTCCAGAGACGACGTACTGGCTTCAGGTGGGAGAAAAACTGGAAGCCAAGGTGGAAGGGTCCGATCCTATGACAATTACGGGGGAATTGTTGGATCACATGCCGACCTCACTTTCTGTCGGAGGAGACGAACAACTCGAACCCAATCCAACCGAGGTTCGCTTCGTCGCGCCGGTGTTCGTGCGGGGCAAGGAGGTCGTGGCCGATTTCGAGGGTATGACGGTAAAGAGTATCGAAAAAGACCACGGGATCGTACTTCACGTGCCACACGACGGACGCTATCTCGTATCGCTGTCGCCGTTGGAAGGCGCTGTGGAGGGTCAAATCAAGGAGAGCAGGGTAACGTTTGAATTGAATGGCCAGCCGTATGAATTTCTGACCGGCGCGCCGATAGCGCGGGGAAGCCGCATCTGGATTCTACACCTGCCGAACGAAGAAACTCCCGACAAGAGCGATGAGCATGAGTTTGTTTCGAGCGCGCCTATGACCCAATACTTGGCAAAGGCGCCAGCAAAGAATTAACGTTTCGACCCGGGAAGCGCGATCTGTGACATGATGGAAGCATGAAGAAACAATCGTCCGATCAACAATTTCACGACCGCCGCTACCAGGAGCGGAAACGGGCCGAAGCCGCCCGGCAGCCTGCCAAGAAAAAACCCGCGAGCGTCGACGCCATTAAAACCACGCCCGGCCCCGCGAAGGATGCAACGAAGGAATAGCGCGCCTGCTGTGGATGGAATTCAGAATTGCCGATCCGACGACGGACTCGATGATCGGACTTCAATCAAAAATTTAGCAATCAACAATTCCTACCCCGTATTGTGCAGCCCCGCGGCGATGCCGTTAATGGTCGCTCCCAGCGGATATTCCAGCTCTGAATTTTTCTGTCCCTGCTGCTTGCGCCGCAACAGTTCCACCTGAATCAGGCTCATCGGATCCACATACGGATTGCGCAGACGGATCGAGCGGGCCAGCACGCGATTGCGTGCCAACAATTCCCGCTGCCCCGTGACCCGCAGAATCATGCGGCGCGAGCGCAGGAATTCCTCCTCCAGCATCGAGAACACGCGCTTGCGCAGCGCCGCATTCTTGACCAGCCCAGAATAATCGCGGGCAATGCCGAGATCCGCCTTGGCCATGCCCAGCTCCACATTGCGCAGCAGTTCCGAGAACACCGGAAATCCGCGCGCAATCTGGCGCAGAAGTTGCTCGTGCCCGGGACCGCTCTTGGCGAATTGTTCGAGCGCGTGGCCCACGCCAAACCAGGCGGGCACGGCGTGGCGGCTCTGCATCCAGCCAAAAACCCATGGGATGGCGCGCAGGTCTTCCAGTCTTCGACCCTTAGTGCGCCGTGACGGGCGCGATCCGATGCGCGCCGAGTCCAACTCGTTGACCGGAGTCGCCTGCTCGAAATATTCCAGCACGTCGGGATTCTCGGCGATCTCGCGGCGATACACGCGGTACGCCTCCTGCGACATCTCCTCGACCGCCTCTTCCCAGCCAACGGGAGGCTGAGACTGTTCTCCATGCAGGGTCAGCGCTTCCAGGCTGGCCGCGATCATCAGCTCAAGATTCCACTCGGCGAGCACCGGGTCGGCATATTTCCAGTTGAGCACTTCGCCTTGCTCGGTGATGCGAATCTGGCCGGAGAAACATCCCGGAGGCTGCGCCAGGATCGCGGCATGCGTAGGCCCTCCGCCGCGGCCAACCGTTCCACCGCGGCCATGGAACAGGCGAAGCTTCACGCCATTTTCTTGCGCCGCGCGATGCAACTCGCGATGCGCCTTATAAAGTTCCCAAGTACTGGTGAGCATGCCGCCGTCCTTGTTCGAGTCAGAGTAGCCGAGCATAACTTCCTGCCAGCGTCCCCAGGAATCGAGCAGAACCTGATACGCGGGATCGCTCCACAGGCGCCGCATCACGCCACCAGCAGCCCG
>JBEKWZ010000861.1:0-2661 GCA_049512555.1 Candidatus Sulfotelmatobacter sp.
GGATTGTTAGAGGAACCAATAAATCCGACCAGATTGCCCGAAACTGTCGCGAAGATAAATCCCACCACAAGCATGACGACTGCGGCCAACACCGCTGGCCAAACGAGCCCGGAAATATGGATGTATAAAAAGCACATCAGAATAAACATCACCGCGATCAGGCCGAACACTATTTTCGAGCTCATGTAGCGCTCGGTGCGCGCGAGTTTGGCTTGCTGGTCGGAAGTTTGGTGAAGATCGGAAAAAGCTTTTCCCAGGCCGGCGGTCAGACTGGCGCGCATCTTGTACAGCGTGTAGGCTGCGCCTACCAACATGCCGCCTACGGCGATGGGGCGGACGATAAATCGCCACACGGCGGCGGCCATGGTGGCCCAGTCATCTGGCGTATCCGCGGGAATGTAGTGCCGGAGTTGCGGGCCCAGAAAATACATCAATAGCGGAACCATCAGACCCCAGGCCAGAACGCCACCGGAAAACTGGAGCGCGGCCAGCCGCAGTCCGATAATGTATCCCACGCCCAAGTACGCTGGACTCACGCTCGGCGCCGACACCATGCTCGCTCCGCCGACTGCGAGCACGTCCGTGCTTCCGACTGCACCAAGACGGACCTGGCTGCGGCCCAGATTGCCAACGCCGAAGAGGAAGTCTTTGTCGGCGGCAAACAAACCGAAACGTCCGAGCAGATAAACGACGCCGCCTACGCCGATATTCCAGAAGAGATATTTCGCGGCTTGAGCGCCACGCTGGCCGGCTTTGTGAATCTCTGAGGCCGCCAGAGACTCGGGGAAGGGCAACTCTGGATCTTCGACCATGCCACGGCGCACCAGGGAAATGAACAGCACGCCCAGGATGCTGCCTACCATGATCAGCGCCGTCGACTTCCAGTACGCGTCTCTGAACCCGAAGGAAGGCCATGCCTTGGCAATCAGGAACGCGGGAATGGTGAAGATGGCTCCGGCGGCGACTGACTCGCCGATCGAGCCAGCGGTTCGGGCAATATTTTCTTCCAGCAGCGAGCCTTTCCAGGCGCGCATGGCGGCCATGGCGATCACCGCTGCGGGATATGTCGCGGCGATCGTGATGCCGGCGCGCAGGCCCAGGTAGGCGTTGGCCGCGCCCAGCACGACCGTCAGCAAGAGTCCGAGCAGGACGGCCCGCAGGGTGAACTCTTTCATCTCCATGGTTTCGGGGACGTAGGGCACGTGCTTTTTGGGGGCTGGACTATCAGGACTGCTCATAGGCGGAATCCTCTTAGGGCATGGGATGAAAACAGATGCGGCGAGACATTTGTCAAAAATAAAGGAACGGCGCACGTTAGCACGCGGCCCGCCTGCGTGACAAGTGCGGCGTCAGCGGGCCATGCTATAGTGCTGCGATCGAGAGATGAAACCGATCGTCATACTCTCCGGACCGGTCGGCGCGGGAAAAACCACCGTAGCTCGCGAGTTGGTGGCTTTGTCCGCAGCGCCTCTAGCCTATATCGAAGGCGATACTTTCTGGTCTTTTCTTGCCAAAGGGGACAAAAAGCAGGCCGTTAATAAGAAGTTCAAGATGACCATGACCGCCATGACCGCGGCGTCTCTGCCCTACGCGGCTTCCGGGTACGAAACGATTCTGGATTTTTCGATTCCGCCGTGGTTTTTGGACACGGCCCGCGCCATCGCCAAGGTGCGGGAGGTGCCGCTCGACTACGTGGTCTTGCGTCCGAGCGAGCAGGTGTGCGCGGCGCGGGCTGCGGCTCGCGCCGAGGGCAAGATTGCGGATTATGCGTCTTACCGCGAGCTTTATGGGATCTTCGATGGAGTCGAGCGGAACACGATCCAGGACGATACCAGCCATGCGAAGGTAGTCGCCGCGCGGATTCGAGAAGGTCTGGACGCCGGGGTGTTCCGCCTTTCCCCTTAATCTCAAATTAATCGCGAACTAATCTCGAACTAAATCAAAGAAGCGCGGATCGCTCATGCCCGGCCGCCGCGTTCCGCGATCAATTCCATCGCCGGCTGGCTGATCCAGGTGTGGCCGGGAGTGCCGGGGCCGTGGAAACGTTGGCCCCAGGAGAGTGGGGTGACGTCGCGGTACTCGTGCATGGATTCGTCGGGGACGAAGCGCAGGCGCTTGCGCAATGAGGCGCGGGCGTTGGGGTCGGCGCCATGATCGAGCAGCAGGCGGGCGAAGGCGGCGTCGCGCTGCAGGCGGCACATATAGGCCTGCGAGACGACGCAACCGAATAGCGGGGTGTGTCCGCCGAAGCCGTCGGTATCAATTTCCGCTTTAGCGTTGACGTCGGCGCCGTGATCGATCAGCCAGTATGCGATCTCGATTTCGTCGAAGTCGACGCAGATGTGCAAGAGCGTGGTTCCGGCCAGCGGCGTGCCATGCAGGGCGAGGGAGTGGTCGGCGTGGCATCCTAGTTCCGGCGGATAGATTTCTTCATGGGAAAAGGTGCGAGCGACGAGCTTGGGGTCGCGGCGCAGGTGCGCTTCCAGCAGATCGATGCGGCCGCGATGCAGCGCCATGACTGGAGTGTCAGGCAGAGCGATGCCACGCTCGGCCACTAGCTCGAGACAGCGATGCTTGCCTTCGGGACCGCGGCAGTATGTTTGCAGAAGCAGGGCGACGGGGGCGAGGCGGTCGCCGTCAGCATCGGCAAGGTCGGCGCCG
>JBEKWZ010000862.1:0-2654 GCA_049512555.1 Candidatus Sulfotelmatobacter sp.
TGGACACCTGCCTGACGGTGGCACATGACGCACGCCTTGACCACTGGATGGTATGTAGACAGAGCGGCATAATGACCCGGTGAACCGTCGTCGGGACCGCCTGCCCCAAAGAGCGCAAAGTCTCGTTCGTCCGGCCGCGCCGCCTTCAGTCCGCCCGATTGGCCGGCAAAAAGCAACCGACGACTGAGGCGGATGGCATAACAGTCCTGCCCGCTTTTCGTGATCATCTGGTCTATGCCCACGGCCGGCGCAGAGCTTGAGGTGACCGAACGATACACCCGTATCTGCACGCTTTCCGTAATGGGCGTAGCTGTGAGCTTGCCGCGGTCGTCGAAGAGCGTCAACTGGCGGACCAGTGCAACCTCAGTTCCGGCTGGAAGCTGTGGCAAATCGGGGTTTGGAGCCTCGTCCTGCAGCGGGGAAAAGTGCGGACCAAGAACCGCGGGGGAATTCCACAGAGTCTTCAAGTAATCGAAAGTCGCCCTGCGTCCCCCCGGAAGCCGCAGGAACACGAGGAAGCTGGAGCGGCCGGAAAAAAAAGAATCATGCTGCTCGGCCACCGGAAGAGACTTCCCTTTGCCCTCGAGCTCGACCCACGGCCCTTGCGGATCAAACAAGTCCGGCGGAAGAAATGCGCGTTCCCGATGCTGCGGATCGTACTCCTTGGCGAACTCTCCAGATGCGACGGCTTGCTGGTAGTTATTGGGAAGCGCCACAACTTGCTCGGGCGTCAAAGCCAGCCTCCGCAGCGCCTCCGCCAATCGAGTCTGCAGTTCTTTTCGTTCCTTTTCAAAGCCGGGCGCCCTCCCGGCAGACCAATCGAACACCGCCCACAAATCCCTCTGCAGCATGGCTCGCTTCACAGGATCATGAATCAGATCCTCTGCGTGTGTCTGCAGAAATTCGTCCAGCACTCGCAACGCCTTGTCGTGCGAAGGCTGAGCCAGCAGGTAGCTCGTGTGGCGCCAGAACGGCGGGTCCAGCGCATCTGGAAGCAGCTCGGTCCCGGGGAGATCCTCACGAACGTAGAATGTGGCGTGCAGTCGATTCCAAATCTGGGTGGAGTCAGGATCGTAAATGGCCGCTGCTCGTACCGATGTTTCGGACGATGGACGAGGTTCCCCTCCGCCCGAAAGTGTTGACGCGAGAACAGCGAGAAGCACGAGTGCAACGGAGAATTGCATCTTGACAGTTGGCAGAAAGAGAATGGCCCGCCGACATCGCCCAAGATGGACGTCGGCGAGCCTCAGTTACGGCGAAACCTTGAAAGCGACTCCGTATCCATTCGCGCCGCCTTGGAGAGTAACGCCGTAGAGATTGCCTTCTTTGTCAGCTACCAGATTGCTGATGGAGAACAGACCGTCAGTGCCGCCTTTAAAATTGTAGAGCGGGTTGTAGGTCCAGGTACTGCCTGATTCCGTCAGCTCGTAAACCGTCCCGGCGCTATCCAGGCCGTCGCAATGTGTCGTGGCATAAATCTTGCCAGATGCGAATAGCAGGTTTCGGTAACTCCCCGAGATACCCCACCCAGACAGGCCGTAGAGCGCGCTGAATGTCCATTCGCCGGCATGGGACGTCAGCTTGAAAACCGTGCCGCCTCCACTCTGCCCGCCAGCCCCTCCCTCGGTTGTGGCCCCATACAGATTCCCGTTAAGAAAGACCAGGCCAGCATAGGGAACCCCTCCGTCACTTTCCAGTTCAAAATGGTGGAGAATATTCTCAGTCCAACCGGCCGTTCCCGGCGACAATTCAAAGACCGTGCCGTATCCGTAAGTGCCTCCGGCAGAAGTCGTGCCATAGAGTTTGCCCGACGGGTCAAAAGTTACGCCCGAAATAGGTATTGCCCCGTCGCTGCCGGTACCGAAGCTATACAACACCTGCTCCGTCCATTGGCCGCCTGCCACAGTGGGGATCGCCAGTTTAAAGACGGTTCCATTCCCGCTCGATCCGCCCGCCGTGGTCGTGCCGTAAAGATTCCCGGCCTTGTCGATTGCCAAACCAGCCACGGGATTTTTTCCGTCGGCTTTGCCGGTAAAGCTGTACAACACCGTCTCCACGCCTTTGGGGGTAACCTTAAACACGGTTCCAGAATTGGAAGCTCCCCCTAACCGGGTGGTGCCGTAAAAATCGCCCGCCTTATAAACCAAACTACCTTCGGGACTTGTCCCGTCGGCCCCACCGGTGAATTCGTGCAGAACGGTTTCCTCGCCGGTCGTGCTCAACCTGAACACCACCCCCGCTGAGGAATTTCCGCCAGAACTGGCGGTTCCGTATAGATTCCCGCCGATCATTAGAAAGCCAGAAAGAGGGTTCGCCCCATCGCTTCCGCCCGTGAAATTGTGAATTACGGTGAACGATTGCGCCCTCGCCTGAGGTGCCGCGATTGCCCCCAACCCTAGTGCAAACGCCAGTGCCAACCCAAGCATGCCTTTAGCGGATGTCGATTCAAGCCTCATGTATAGATACACCTCGTCCTTTTGGAATCGCGGTCTGGGGCTCTACTAAGACTTGTGGCGGAGTCGTCCTGAAGTATGGGAAGTCTCACACGCTGCCCCGGCTTTGTCAAGATTCCGAAGGTGCAGTGTCATAACGCGCTAGAAAATGTTCCCCTCTCTAACCAAATTTGCCTGAAGAGCCCGCGACCGTTGGATCTT
>JBEKWZ010000863.1:0-2653 GCA_049512555.1 Candidatus Sulfotelmatobacter sp.
CATATCGAGGGTAGTGCTGATGAAGTTCAATGAGCCTAACAACTGCCCGATGCAGAAGATACCGATCGATACCGCCCATAGTACCTGGCCTGTGCCCTGTCCTGGTCCGGCAACGGCTCCCAACGCGCTCAACGGCGCATAAGCCGTCCATCCCGACAACGGCGGTCCCTGAGGCACGAAGAAGGCTGCCACCGCGACGCAAAACGCGACAAATGTTACCCAAAAGGACATCATGTTGATGTGCGGAAACGGCATGTCTTCCGCGCCCACTTGAATGGGAAGGAAGTAATTGCCAAATCCTGCGAACGGAGCCGTGGTGAGCACAAAGAAAACCATGATCGTCCCGTGCATGGTCATCAACTGCAGATAGTATTCCGGGGTCAGGAGGCCACCGGGAGCACCGGTCTTCGACAGAAATTGCAGGCCCGGAATGGCAGCATTCGGCCATGCCAGGTGAATCCGCATAATCCACGACAATACCAGGCCGATGTAAACCGCCACGAGCGCCAGTGCATAGTACTGCTCTCCGATGACTTTATGATCCAGGCTGAAGACATACTTACGGATGAACCCGGTCGGAGGGGCATGGTGATGAACGATCTGCTGGGATGAGCCGTGCATTGGCTACCTTTCGTTTACCCGACGTTAAAGAGTTCAGCAACTACTGTAATGCTGCCTGCTGCTTCAGCCATTTATCGAAATCATCTTGCGACATAACCTCGAGGTATGCCTTCATGTTGTAATGTCCTAGTCCGCAAAGCTGGGTACAGAGTATTTCGTACCTGCCGATCTTCGTGGGAGTGAAGTGGACTGAAAGATCTAGTCCCGGGACAAAGTCCTGCTGAATTCGCAGTTCCCTCACAAAAAAAGAATGTCCCACATCTTTGGAGTGCATCAGCAGGTGTATGTCACGATTAACCGGTACCGCGAGCTCAGCCGTCACGATGTCGTCCTTCGAGTCGGCATCATGGGTAGTGTCGAGACCGAAGAAATTCTCGGTGCCTTCGTTGATGAGTTCTGGGTGAAGCGGACCGAATTTGCCGTCCGGTCCGGGATAGCGAAAGTAGAAAGCGAACTGGCCGGCCTGGACCTGAACCGGTAGGGCATTCGGCGATGGCGGCGTGAAATAGATAGCCGCCCACGCTCGAGTTCCAAATGCGCCCAAGGCCATCACCTCGAGGCCAACAACAACTACAGCTGCCGCAACCAATCCCCGGGCGCCTCCGGGAAAGCTCTTGATCTTCTCGGTCTTGGGTCGATTCGAGTATCTCCAGATGAAGAATCCCAATACCAGTTGGGCAACCAGAAAGCAGATGCCCGCCTCCACCATGGTTTCGGACATCTGCTCGTCGATCATCTTACCGTGCACGGAGATGTCGGCCGGAGGTTCCCAGATGTGCATCACGATGGGAATTGCAGAAGCGATTGCAATTACTATGATGGTTACTGCGAACAGTTTCGCCATGGGAGCCTCGGTCGACCTCTGCGGCAGTTGTTGCGCGTTGTTATCAGTCTCCAGTGAATAGTTACTTGGCCTTGTAGGTGAAGTTCGCAGTGGCCGATTGCCCGCCCGCGACCGTTACCTTCTGGTTCTGGGCGCCATAGGTCTCCTGCCACGACGTTACTGTATAGGTGCCCGGCGGGACATTTTCGATCGTGTAGGAACCATTTTCGTCCGTTACCGCATACGGCCCTTTCACCACGACGTGGTAGCCATGCATCCAGGGATGGATATTGCACTTTACCGGAATGGCGATTTCCTCAGCCTTCCAGTTCTGCACAATTGGCGGAGCTCCAGGCGGCTGAGAGCGGTTCCACGGAATGTTTCCCATCATAGGGTTGGGTTCAGGGTGAATATTATGAGCCGTCTGGTCGCTGGTGGTCACCTTGTAATCTTCCCCGGGATTCATTGCGATCACGTGCGGAGTGTACATGCACCCTTTCTGATCGAATACCGGAGTGCTGGACGCTTTTTGGCTTGCCGCCTCGGCCGATAGCCCCTGCGACAGATAGAGAACTACGTTCTGGAGACCCGCATTCTTGCCGACAACCACAAGCTCTAATTGCGCTGGACTATTGGCGTGGTACTTCGAGCAGTACGGATCTTTGGACATGTCAATGCCCTTCATGTGGGGAGGAGTACCGTCAAGCTTTACCATTCCGGTAATCTTGCCCGTTCCTGCGGCGCTTACTCTCGGCCCGTGGATCACGATTACCGCTGCAGCCAAAAACAAGACGGCGAGCGGTGCCGCCGCAACTTTCAACTGATCTTTCATCGATTCGTCTCCTTTGATAACCCTCATCGATTTCCAGAATTGCCAGCCTGCGGCGAAGCGGACTGTGGACTGGGTGGTGTCGCCGGTGTGGCTGACGGATTGTTAGGCGGCTGCGGCGGCTGCGACTCCGGACTCGTCGGCTGCGACTGCACAGGGGCACTCTCGGGAGTACCGGAATCGCTCGGCAACGGTTCCAGCGGATTTATTGGCTTCAGCCCAAGCTGCTTTGCGATCTGCTTCTCTTTGCTGTTATCCGGCTGTAAGGTACGAAGGTACATAACCAGGTCCCAAGCCTGATCCGGCGTAACGTTGTCCGAAAACGATGGCATTGGGGAACCGTCAAGGCCGGTCATGAAGTCCTTGTACATCGCCTCGTC
>JBEKWZ010000864.1:0-2650 GCA_049512555.1 Candidatus Sulfotelmatobacter sp.
CACTTCCTGCGGCCGGTCCACCAAGACGTCTGGGGGCGCGTCGGCCAGCGTGTGCGGGGCGAAGCCGTAGGTCACGCCAATCGTCCACATGCCGGCATTGCGACCGGTTTCGATGTCGGTGTGCGAGTCTCCCACGATCACCGCGTGCTCGGCGCGCACGCCGCATTCTTCCAGCAATTTGTGCGCGCCCTCAGGATCAGGCTTCTTGGTGGCGAAGCTGTTGCCGCCGTACACGTGCGAAAAGAATTTCCCCAGCCCCAGCGCGTCGACAATCGCCTGCGAGGGCTTGACCGGCTTGTTCGTGAGCACGGCCATCTTGCGCGGCGCGCCGTTCGCCGAATTTTGAATCGCAGTAAGCGACTCGGCTATGCCCGGATACACCGTCGTGTGATCGAGCTTGTGCTCGCGATAGTAGGAAAGAAAAAACTCCAGCCCCTTGCGCACGAGCGCCTCGTCAACCGTGTCCCCGCCCAGCGCCCTCTGAATCAGGATGGGCGCCCCGTCTCCCACATAGCTGGCAATCACGTCATCAGGCAGCGCCGCCCGCCCAATGTGGCGCAGCGCGGCGTTCACCGAATGGACCAGGTCCAAGCGCGAGTCAATGAGCGTGCCATCCAGGTCGAAAATGACGAGTTTGATCGAGTGCGGGTCGAAGGCGCGGAGAGTCCGAATCATCTGCTTCCAGCATAAAGCACAGCGCACTCAGCCGTCAGCCTGCAGGGTCTCGTGTGGGTCCGGGTCTCGGACCCGGACAGGCCGAGCAAAGCTCGGCTGCCGCGATCACCGCGGGTCGGAGCGGTCAGCAGACTGGACCGAGGCGGCAGACTGTTCAGGGGACGCATCGGAGGGAATTCGGCGCAGGAGCATGACCGCAAAAAAATGCCGATGGCGACGTACGCCGAACAAAACAGGAAGGAACTAGGCCACCTGTAGGCCAGCCTGTCGTGCAAAAGTCGCTGAACTCCGTCCGCCACATAGTATCCGCCGAAAAACCAGCAAAATATCACGGTGAAAACCAGGCTTCGTGTCGAGCGTTTGTGGATGCTACTGAGATCCATGACAGGCTCCTGCTGGCTCGCATCTTAGCGCAGATTGACAAGAATCCATATTTCTAGTAATATCGAAATATGTCAGCGACTACCACGGAAAACCCCTCCCCCAGCAGGTCCGACGAGCGTGTCGCCAAATATGCCGACATGTTCTCCGCCATGGGGACCGAGCCCCGCTTGCGCATCATGCAGTTGCTGCTGACCGCTCATCCCGAGGGACTCGTAGTCAGCGACATTCAAGGCGAACTCGAGATCCCCAACTCGACGCTCTCTCATCATCTGGACAAACTGCGAACCGAAGGCCTGGTCGGAGTGCAGCGCGAAGGAACTTTTCTTCGCTACACGGCCAACACTGTCGCCTTGCAGGAATTGCTCGGGTTCCTTTACGCCGAGTGCTGCACCCGCAATAAAGCTCTTAATCCGCAGGACATTATTCAGATTTGTAAGTAGGAGATTCGATCATGAGTGCGCGAACCGAAATCCCTCAGGGGCTAAAGCCCTCATCTTTCCGTGGACCTAACGGCACGGCTGAAGCCGTGCCCTTCCCAAACCCCGCGGCTGAAAGCCGCGCCCTGTCAAAGCCGAACCTTCAGGAGCCGGAACTTCCCAAGCCGAATTTTCCCAAGGCGAACCTTGCCGAGCTGGACCCTTCCCAAGACCGACTCCGTCAGACCGGCTCTGCCGACATCAGGGACATGGTGAAACAGAAATACGGCGAAGCCGCCCTGCGCGTGAAGTCCGGAGGCAGTTCCTGCTGTGGCGCGACCGCCGGCACAGGCTGCTGCGATCCCATCACCACCAACCTCTATGACGCCGCACAAGCCGGGCAGATCCCAGAAGAGGCGCTGCTGGCCTCTCTCGGCTGCGGCAATCCGACGGCGCTTGCCCAGTTGAACCCGGGCGAGATCGTTCTCGACCTCGGCTCCGGCGGCGGCATCGACGTGCTGCTTTCCGCGCGCCGCGTCGGGCCCACCGGGAAAGCCTACGGTCTCGACATGACCGACGAAATGCTGGCCCTGGCCAACGACAATAAACGTAAGGCTGCGGTCGAAAATGTCGAATTCCTGAGGGGCGAAATCGAGACCATCCCGCTGCCCGACGATTCGGTCGACGTCATCATTTCCAACTGCGTGATCAATCTTTCCGCCGACAAAGATAAAGTGCTGCGCGAGGCCTTCCGCGTGCTGAAGCCGGGCGGCCGTTTCGCCGTCTCCGACGTCGTAACCCGCGGCGAGATTCTGCCCGAGATTCGCCAGAGTGTATTGGCCTGGGTCGGTTGCATCGCGGGAGCTCTGGAAGAGGACGACTACCGCAGCAAACTGGCCACGGCCGGCTTCACTCAGATTGAAATCGAGCCCACGCGCATTTACCGCGCCGAGGACGCCCGCGAATTTCTCGCCGGGCAGGGAATTGACGTCGACGCCCTCGCTCCACAGGTCGACGGCAAGTTTCTGAGCGCGTTTCTGCGTGCGGTGAAACCCGTGCGGAATGAAGCGCGACCTCAAGGCAAGGACGCGTGCTGTGGTCCAACGTGCTGCAGCTGAATGGATCCAGGAGGGAGCAATGCAAGGGCACTACAACGTTTTATTTCTGTGCACCGG
>JBEKWZ010000865.1:0-2648 GCA_049512555.1 Candidatus Sulfotelmatobacter sp.
ATCGAGTTCGTCAGCCGTCCACTGCCGGTTCCGCGAACTGCCCAGCAGCAACAAGCCGATGGGAGATTTGTTGCCCACCACCGGGACCATCACCAGATGCCGAATCTTCTCGTTTTCAAGACACAACTCAGGCTCAGGACCGGCGGCCTCGCGTGTGGTCACGACCGGGCCAGGCTGATTTAGCAGGTTCGTGATCTCGTCATTGATCTCCGCCATGCCGGCATCACGGACGAAATCGGACGAGAGCCCGGCAACGTGCGTCGCCACCAGGTGCCCACCTTCGAGCAGCCGGAACCACGCCGCCCGGACTCCGGTCAGGGATTGCAATTCTTCGACAGCGGCCTGCACCACACTTCCGTATTGCTGGGCCGTGGCCATGCTTCTCGTTATGGCCTGCACGGCGCGCAGTCGTCGCGTGCGCGTCCGGGCCTCATCCATTGCAACCAGCAGCATGCTCACGCCCAGCGCAATCTCAGCGGCCAGCGAGGCCCCTGGGGGAATTCGGTCGGTCAAAGGTCCCCAGGCAAGATGAAGCGTCAGCAAACAGAGAGCGAGCAACCACGACGAGGCTTCGCGCCGTCCGCGGCGGGCGCGCAGCAATGCAATCGCCGCCGTCAGCAAAATGATGCGGTAGCCGACTTCCACGGCCACGCGCAAGGGCAGGGAATCGGGCCACAACAGAACGCGCGCTCCCGCAAAGCCCACCAGGATGGGCGTGATTACCGTTAAAGGAACGATCAGATCGCGGACGCGCGTGTAGAGCAGTACCGCTCCCGCCAGCAATCCGACGGCGAGCACGAAAGTCGCTTGCACGGCAACCAAGTCAAACGGCGCGGGAATTCTCGGAGCAAAACAATGCTCGGCCAAACGCGACGCCACCAGGGCCGTCCAGCCCAGAACCCAAACTTTGAGATAGTTTTCGCGGAAGGCGCGCAGCGCGAGCAGAGAAGCGCCCAGCAGGATCAGCAGAGTCAATTCTGCTGCCGTAGGCTGGGCCAGACCAAGCCTTGCCGCCGAATTCCAGATGGACCAGAGGGATGCGCTCATCACAATGCGATCACAATGCGGACGTACGTCTTCCTCCTTTTGAATATCACGGCCCAGTCGTTTCTGGATCGAGTTTCGGCACCGCAATGATTACTTTCGGCATCTCGCCGGTGGGTTACAATCGCCGATAGACTTTCGTGTGTTCCCATGCCAGATCGCATTCTCGTAGTTGACGACGAAGAACCGATTCGGGAAATCGTCGCCTCCATGCTCGGTACTGCCGGATACGCCTGTAAACAGGCGGCTTCCGGCATGGAAGCTCTCGCGGTCCTCACCTCAGGAGAAGAGTTTGAGTTGATGCTCTCCGACCTGATGATGGCGGACCTCGACGGCATTGGCCTGCTCGAACGCACCAAGGAACGCTATCCCGACATGCCGGTTGTGATGGTTACCGCCGTGCACGACATTTCCGTCGCGCTCGCAGCCATTCGCAACGGGGCGTATGACTACCTGCTGAAGCCTTTCGAGCGCGAGCAACTGCTCAACACCGTCAGCCGAGCACTGGAGAACCGCCGGCTCAAGGTGGAGAACCGAACGTATCAGACGAACCTGGAGTCTCTGGTCAAAGCCCGCACCGATCAGTTGCAGGCGGCGATGAGCAGCCTGGAGCGCTCTTATGACATCACTCTGGAAGCCCTGGGTGACGCTCTGGACTTGAAGGATCGGGAAACTGAAGGCCATTCCAAGCGCGTCACCGCTTTTACGATCGCCATTGCCCGCGCCATGGGCTTGCCGCGCGATCAGATCAACACCATTGCCCGCGGCGCTTTCCTGCACGACATCGGGAAGATGGCCATCCCCGACAAGATCCTGAACAAGCCGGGAAAACTCGAGACGGACGAAATGACGATCATGAAGGAACATGCCTACCACGGCTACCAGATCGTAAAAAAGATTCCGTTTCTCGCCGAGGCCGCCGAGATTGTGTATTCCCATCAAGAGCGCTTCGACGGCACTGGCTATCCTCGAGGCCTGAAAGGCGAACAGATTCCGCTCGGAGCCCGAATTTTCTCCGTCGCCGACACGCTCGACGCCATCACCTCTGACCGAATTTACCGGCCGGCGCAGACCCTGACGGCTGCACGCGAGGAAATCGCAAAGTGGGCGGGGCGCCAGTTCGATCCTGAAGTAGTAAAGGTTTTTCTCGAAATGCCAGACAACATCTGGGACGATCTGCGCAAGGAAATCCACGCCCAGATCTACCGCGTAGCGTATTCCACTGGGGCTAAGGGCTAAGGTCCAAAGGCCAGGGCTAAATGCCAAGTTCGCGCGCGAGGGTGCAACCATTTGAACGGCCGTAACCCATCGAAATTGCTGTTTGCGGCAGCCGTGTTGCTCATGGCCGTGCTGATGATTGCCTGCGCAGTGCTTCGGCAGGGCCTCGTCCTGGCCGCGTTCAGCGACATTGTCAGCGCGTTGCTGATGCTTTCGGCACTGCTCACATTTGCCTGGCACGGCATGGCGAGCAAAGGCCGCATGCGCTGGTTCTGGCTGCTGCAATCGGCGGGATGGGCGCTGTGGCTGAGCGACCAGATGGTGTGGGTCACCTTCGACCTCGTCCTGAAGAGAAAGATGCCAGCCATGCATCCCGCGGACTCGCT
>JBEKWZ010000866.1:0-2644 GCA_049512555.1 Candidatus Sulfotelmatobacter sp.
CGCGCCTCATCCCCGCGAAGGACGCAGAATCCGCTTGAGCGAGTTTTTGTGTTTGACCGGGAGGTACTGCAGGGCCGCGCGCGCCAAGGCTGCGTAAACTTCAGCCGCGGGTGTGCCGCGCAGCACGCTCAGATGCCGTTTCACGGTATTCACATCGCCGCGGACAATCGGTCCACTGAATCCGCCCGCCGCGCCGAAAGCCGCATAGTTCGCCAGCGTCTGCAGCAGGATTGGAATCATTCGTCGCCTTGCCGCCTTGCGGGTCACTCCCGCCAAACCCGCAACCTGCTCGGTCGTGGCCAGCAGCGCCGTGAGCAGCGGTGAGGCAAATGTTCCCCAGGCATGGTAGGCAGCCTTGTCTTTCTTGCGAATCGAATACGCGCGGCCTCCCACATCTCGAATCACACGCCGCGCCGAGCGCAAGGCCGCTGGATCACCTTCGACCGCGAACGAAACTCCGGCCAGCGAAGGTCGCGAGCCCCGCACAAACGTCATCAGCGGATGCACCGACGCGACCGCCGCGCCCCGTCTGCGCAGAACCGCCAGTTCATCGCTGGTGAATGCGCCGCTCGAATGCAGCGCGACTCTTCCCTTCCATTCGATTTTCTTCGCGAGCGACTTTGCCGCGCGCGCGATTTCTGCATCAGGAACGCAGAACCATATCAACTCGCCCCGCACTGCCGACAGATCGTGCAATGCGCGAGCACCCACTTGCGCTGCTAAGTTCTGCGTCCTCTTCCGCGATTCCCCCTGGTGCGATTCCCCGCGGGCCCGGGCAATTACGGCCTCGATGGCATACCCAGCCTGCCGCAGCGCCACGGCAAGGGCTGACCCAAAATTCCCCGCTCCAACAATCGCGACCCGCGGTTTCTCGCCCATGCCCGGCAGCATAGCAGAACCGGCTTCCGGCTCCCGGCATTCGCCTTCCGGAAGCCGAACGCCAGAAGCCGGAAGCCGTTTAATATTGTTCTCATGGCCAAATCCAAAAGCTCAGCCGCCAGCAGAAAAGAACGCATCATCTCCTCCCGCACCGTATATCAAGGCCCGGTTTTTTCGGTGACCACCGACGACGTCCAGGAACCCAACGGAGTGCGGGCGCGGCGCGACGTCATCCACCACTCCGGCTCCGTCGTGGTGCTGGCGGTGGACGATTCCTCCGCGACGCCCCGCGTTCTTCTCGAGCGCCAGTATCGGCATGCCGCCACCGATTATTTGTGGGAACTGCCGGCCGGCCGCATTGATCCCGGCGAGCACGAACTCAAAGCCGCCCAGCGTGAACTGCTGGAAGAAACCGGATACACCGCCTCCAAGTGGCGCCGCATTCTGAAGTTCTATGCCAGTCCCGGCTTCGTCGCCGAGACCATGTCGGTGTTCCTGGCCACGGGCTTGCGCGCCGGCGAAGCCCAACCGGAAGAAGACGAGATCATTTACAAGCGCATGGTGCCTCTGCCGGCCGCGGTTCGCATGGTTATCCGCGGAACCATTCGTGATGGCAAAACCATTTCCTCCGTGTTGTGGCTCGACCACGTCTCGCGCACGGGAGCCAGAAAACGAACAGTCAAAAAGTAAGCGCCTGCGATGGCCGAGGCCGAAACCGGACGCTCAACTTCTTGCCGCTGCTTTTGACAATACAATCGCTTGACAGCCCACTTCTGTCGCTCCAAAATGCATCCTATCGGTGGTAGTTGACTGTGGGCACGTCCTGGGCCCCCGCATTAAAGGACGTGCGGAAAGCGGGGGGTACGTGGAACGTCTGAAAGGAACCGTCAAGTGGTTCAATAACGCGAAAGGGTACGGGTTCATCGGGCGCGCGGATGGGCCGGACGTATTTGTTCACTACAGCGCCATCACCTCCGAGGGATACAAGAGCCTGCAGGAAGGCGACCAGGTGGAGTTCGAAATCACCGAGGGTCAGAAGGGCCCGCAGGCAGCGAACGTAACCAAGGCTTCGTAAGCACGCATCAAGCCGCTCTCAGCGAAAATCCCGCCGCCGTGAGCGCGCCTCGCAACCCTCGCGGCTTTCGTGTCTGCCGAGTGACCGCTGGCCCTGCCGCTCATTCTTGTTTTTCTTTAGACCTTGGACAGCCCAGCCATGGACAACAAGGCCATCGCTAACATTCTCTACGAAACCGCCGACCTGCTCGAGATCGATGGGCAGGATTCGTTCCGCATCCGCTCCTATCGCAACGCCGCGCAGGCCATCGAGAATCATTCGCAGCAGATCTCCGCACTCATTGCCGATCCCAAGCAAGTCCTCGCCATCCCCGGCATCGGCAAGAGCATGCTGCGCAACCTGCAGGAACTTTTCCAGGACGGCAAGCTCGCCGTCCAGACTGAACTACTGGAAAAATACAACCCGTCGATGCTGCAGTTGCTGAAGATACAAGGACTCGGCCCGAAGACCATCGCCCTCATCTGGAGCGCCTACAAAGTCAGTGACGTTGACGGCGTGGAGAAACTGGCGCGCGAAGGAAAAATCCGCGAACTGCCGCGCATGGGCGAAAAGCATGAAGCCAAGCTGCTCAAAGCCATCGAAGATTACCGCCGCATCAGCGGCCGCTTTCTCATCGACGCCGCCGAAGCGGAGGCTGAAAAACTCACCGAATATCTCGAAAAGTTTCCCGGCATCGACAAGATCACGCCC
>JBEKWZ010000867.1:0-2641 GCA_049512555.1 Candidatus Sulfotelmatobacter sp.
TGTGTTCCGAGGAGTCCGCGGCCGCTGCAGGCTTGCACGACAGATTCTTCACTGGCATTTTGCAACACGACCACGCGGGCAAGCTCAAACGGATCCGTGCGGGCGAAGTTCATTCCTGTACGACTGGTGGCCATGCTGCGAAAGTTTGCGGCCTTTACGGCGGCCACGACTCGGCGATCCCATCGTCCGCCGGGGCATGAAAAATGTTCGACCGGAACGCCGGCGATTTGTTCCAGCCGGTCCTTGGCCCCGGCAGTCTCGTCATGCAGGCGAGCGTCGTCCACGTCGGGGAGATAAGGATGAGTCTGAGAGTGGCATCCGATCTCGACTCCGAGAGCGCTCAGGCTGCGCACTTGCGCTGCGGAGAGATATCCCGGTTGACCAAGGAATCCGACCGTGATGTAAGAGGTTGCGCCAAAACCGAGTTCTTTGAGGAATGGCGCGGCCGAGAGCAAATCGGTTTCACAACCGTCATCGAAAGTCACGCACGCGCTTTTGCCGTCAAAGGACTGAATAGCCTGACTCACATTCTTGCCGTGCCAGCCGTCGCGCTTGAGGCGATCCATGTGGCCGCAAAAATTGGAAGCGGAAACTACGTAGCGCGTGTATCCCGGCTCGCGGTGGCACGTAGCCCGGTTGGGCAGCGCCAGTTCGTGATACATCAGAAAAACTGTGCCGGGCTTTGGCATCGAGGATATTCCGCGTCGAACTGACCTTTTAATTTGACCTACGATCTTGCCTTCTGAAACGCGCGTTCCAGAAAGTCCAGCCAGTCTCCTAATTCTGGCAGCGGATCGGCCCACTGAAAGTTGTCGTGGAAGGTACCAGGCACCGGCGTCAGCACTTCCAGCAAAGTGCGCCATCGTCCCGGAAAAGGCCTGGGATAACCCGCGGGCGCGCCGCGCCACACTTCGACGAGATGACGAAAATCTCCCAGCAGCCAACGGCATCGAACTCCGGTGCGAAATGAATTCTGCTTTTCCAGATTCTGTTGTTCCACGTCGCCGGTCTCGGCCATCTGCGCTAACAGCGCGGGAAAATCGGCTCCCGCATAGCAGGCCAGGGGCAGGGAATTCCAGAAGCGTCCGTTGACCTCCATAAAAACCGGAGCCCTGCCTGGAACCTGCCGGAACTCGACCATGGCGACGCCGTGCCAACGCAGCGCCTGCAGAATCGCGAGCGATGCAGCGCGCACCTGTGGATCGGGTTCGACGCTGACGCGGACGGCGCTGCCTGATCCCGTGGGATGAACGTCGCGAATGCGGCGGTGCGCAAATTCCGCGCGCAACTCACCGTGGTGCATCAAAGCAAAATAGCCCGTGCCTTCGCCATCGACGAACTCCTGTACCAGGACTCGGGAGCAAGTGCGACTCATCTCTCGATAAACGGTTTGTAGTTCTTCCGCATTTCGGGCATAGCGCGGTCGTCCCGTGATCCGCAGAGCGCCGTCGGATTGCGTCTCGACCGAACTGCGTGGTTTAAGAACGACGGGAAACTTCGTCGTCTGACTCGCCGCTCGGGCTTCGTCTGCGTTGCAGATAATGGTCGTCTTGGGAACGGCGATTCCGAGCGAGGCTGCCAGGCGAACCGTTTCTTCTTTGTTGAACGCACGCAGAATCTGGTCGTGGGAAGGCAGTACGATCCTTGCGCCCGCCGTCTGCAGCACTTCGCGGTGTGCCGATAATGGAAGCGTCGTCGCTTCCGTCATGGGAAGCACCAGCGTGCCGGATTGCCGAGCGGCCACTTCCGCAATGCGAGCGACGAAGCCGGAGACGTTCTGATGCGGGTCGGGATATTGGAACGTGCCACGACAGGAGCGCGACCAGCCGGCCTTCGACCACGAACTGGATGCTCCAGCAAGAACCTGATGCCCTGCTTTCGCCAGCGAGCGCATGCTGGCCACGGCCTGATTCTGATTGCCATCGAGCACCAGAATTCTCACGGCTGCACCGGCAGCACTGCTGCGGGCGCTGCGCCTTGGCTCGCGCGAAAGCTGTCCGCGGCATCGCGAAGCACGTCGGCAAAGCGCCGGGCGATCTGCGACCAGTCATAGCGCGCAGCCAACGCGGCGGCATTTTGTTCGCAGCTGCGGCGCAGCGCTGGGTCGCGCAGAAACTGCAGAATGCCGACAGCAAACGATTGGGCGTCGTCGGCTATCACCACGTCACGGCCATGAGTTACGTCCAGACCTTCGGCGCCAATGGAAGTGGAAACCATCGCCTTGGCCATGGCCATGGCTTCGAAGATCTTGAGCCGCGTTCCACCTCCAATGCGCAGAGGCACGATCACCACCGTGGCCGCCCGTAAGTAGTTGGTGACGGAAGGCACAGTTCCGGTGACTTCGACCGTAGCCGAGGCCAGGCGCTGCACGCGCGGGTGCGGAGTGCGGCCCACAATCTGAAAACGCGCGTCTGGATACTCTGCTAGAACGAGCGGCCAGATTTCATGGCAGAAATATTCCATGGCGTCGATGTTGGGTTCCCAGTCCATGGAGCCGGTAAAGACGATCAGCGGTGGATTTCCGGAAACCGATGGCGTGGCTTGATATTGCTCCGTGTCCACGCCGGTCGGGACCACGGTGATGGGACAGTCGGATGAGGATGATGACAACGTCAGCATGGCGTCACGGTCATGCGCGGAA
>JBEKWZ010000868.1:0-2638 GCA_049512555.1 Candidatus Sulfotelmatobacter sp.
AGCGAGGAGCGCTGCGGCTCGACCCGGATTCGGGAAAACTTTCGGGCGATATTGTGGTCGATGCCACGAGCGGCGAGAGTGGCAGCGGGATGCGCGACCGCAAGATGCACAAGGAAATTCTGGAGAGCGAGCGCTACCCCGAGATCTCTTTTCGTCCTGATCGGATTGAAGGCGCCGTCGCGAGCCCGGGAAAATCTTCGGTCAAGGTTCACGGCATGTTCAGCATTCACGGGGTCGATCGCGAGATCATGGTACCGGCAGAAGTGGATATGGTTGCTGATCATTGGACCGCGACAGTTCATTTCACGATTCCGTATGCGAAGTGGGGAATGAAGAATCCGAGCACGCTTTTTCTGCGAGTCAACGATTATGTCGAGATTGATCTAGTCGCCGCGGGACCTGTCGTGGCGAACTCCGGCGCGAGTTCGTCTCAGTAGCCGTCCTGCGGAACGATGCCCTTGCCTTCGGTGCACTCATAGCACCGGCCCGCTGAAAGATTTTTGAATTCTTCGGTTCGTCCACTCGGCCAATCGATCACCACGCGCTCGATGCGATCTCGCTTCTCCAATCCGAACGTCACCGGGAGTTCGGACTGCGAGAGGTAGCTGGAGCCGCCCTTTACGATTCGAGATTGCGTGATGCCACCGGAAAAAACGCGCAGGCTTGCGCCGATTCCGTCACGGTTGGATTTCGTTCCCACCAGGCGAAAACGGATGCTGTGGTTGCCAGTGAGTTGATCGTTGCGATAGAGATAGGCGGGACCGTTGTTGGTGGTCAGAAGAAGATCAAGATCACCGTCGCGATCAAAGTCGGCATAGGCCAAGCCGCGACCGACTTTCGGCTGGTCGAAGCCTCCGCCAACTTCTGCGGCGACGTCGCGAAAGCTTCCCTTGCCGTTGCTGAGAAAGAGTTGCGGAGGCTGCGCGTATCCCACATTGCCGCGAATGTTACGCACGGTCTCGTCGATGTGCCCGTTCGCGACGGCGAAGTCGAGCCAGCCATCGAGATTGACGTCGAGAAAAGAGCAGCCAAATCCCAGGCTGTTTCTAGAAGCGATGCCCACGCCCGATTGGGGCGCGATGTCTTCGAAGCTCTTGCCGCTCATGCGGTAGAGTCCGATCATTTCATTGTCGAAGTTCGTGATGGCAACGCCCGGCGTACCCGAATTATCGAAGTCGGCCACGTCAACGCCCATTCCGGCGCGGGCTTTGCCTTCGCTGCTGAAAGCGAGTCCGGCCTCGACCGCGGCATCTTTGAATGTGCCGTTGTGCTGATTGCGATACAGCTTGTTGGGCTGGGTGTCATTGGCCACGAGCAGATCGGGCCAGCCCTTTTCAATGTGGTTGTCGTCGAACAAGGCGACGCCCAGCGACTTGGAGCTGCTGTCGAAGATTCCGCTTGCCGCGGTGACATCTTCGAAGGTGCCGTCGCCCCGATTGTGAAACAGCCAGCAGGTCTCGCCGCGATAGGCTTCGGGAGTGCAGTAGGACTTGTGTTTTCCGTCGAGGCTGCAGAAGACGTCGTGTTCCGGCGACCATTTGACATAGTTGCATACGAAAAGATCGAGCAAGCCGTCGCGGTCGTAGTCAAACCATAACGCCGACGTGCTGAATCCTTCGCGCTTTCCCAGACCGCTGGAAGTCGTGACATCGACGAACGTTCCTTTGCCGGTGTTGCGGAACAAGCGGTTCTGTCCGACGCATGTAATCAGAATGTCGGGGAAGCCGTCATTGTTGTAATCGCCGACGGCCACGCCCATGCCGTACATTTCGACATCGAGTCCGGCGCGGACAGTCACGTCGGTGAAAGTTCCGTTGCCATTGTTGTGATAGAGGCGAAGCGTGGAGCGGCTCTTCTTGTGGCCGGGCCAGTCGGCGCCGTTAATCAGCAGAATGTCCTGCCAGCCGTCGCGATCGTAATCCAGGAACGCGCATCCGGAGCCCAGAGTTTCAGGCAGGAATTTTCCGCCGAAAGCTCCGCTGTTGTGCTGGAAGTGGATTCCCGCCTGACTGGTCACGTCGGTAAATCGAAAACCCGGAGAAGCTAGCGCACCGGTCTGCGCCGTCAGAGCCCGCAGGCCGGGCGACTGCGACCACGACGCCAGTCCCGCCACACCAGCCATTCCCCACAGGAAAGACCTGCGATTCACGGAACATTTCACGGAACGCTCACCAGCCCAGCGCGAATCGCGTAGACAACGAGCTCCGCAGTCTTATGAATTCCTAGCGAGTTCATAATGTTTGCGCGGTGAACGGCGACGGTGTTGGCGCTGAGCTCGAGCGCGGTTGCAATCTCCTTGTTCGACTTGCCGTCCACGATCATCTGCAGCACTTGCAGTTCGCGCTGCGTGAGCGCGGCGTTGCGCTCGCCCTTCAGAACCGATTTCTGCTCGACCTGCGGGTCGAACACTGTTTCTCCAGCGGCAACTTTGCGGATGGCAGCTCCGAGTTCCAGATCGAGGGCGTTCTTGAGAATATATCCCCTGGCCCCCGCTTCGATCGCCTGGCGCACCCACGTGCTCTCGCTATGCATGCTGAGCATAAGAACCGCAGTGTGCGGGGCATCTTCCATGATCTGCCGCGTGGCCTGCAGGCCGTTCATGCCGGGCAGAGCGCAATCCATCACCACCACCTGGGGA